>DATATI010000001.1 GCA_036268875.1 Polyangia bacterium
CCGGCAGGCCTGTCGCTGATCGCCGGCTTGGGCCTGATCGGGTTCGCCGTCCGTCGTCGCTCGCGTCGTCGCTAGACAACGTCGGCAGCCTCCCCCGTTCGTTGCGTACGCGCCGCGCCGGTTTTCAGCCGGACGCGGCGCTGTTCGCGCCGTAGGAGAACGTCACCTTTTCGTCCACGGCGTCGACCCGGACAAGGCCGCCCTGGGCCAGGCGGCCGAACAGCAGCTCGTCGGTGAGCGGGCGCTTGATCTCATCCTGGATCACCCGGCCCAGCGGCCGCGCGCCGTTCATCGGGTCATAGCCTTTGCGTCCCAGGTACTCGCGCGCCGCCTCGGTCAGTTCGATCTTCACCTTGCGCTCGCCCAGCTGCACGGAAAGCTCGGCGATGAACTTGTCGACGATCTGGACCATCACCCGCTGATCAAGCGGCGCGAAGTCGACCTTGGCGTCCAGGCGGTTGCGGAACTCGGGCGAGAAGGCGCGCTTGAACGCCTCGTCGACGTCGCCGAATCTGTCGCCGGCCCCGAAGCCAGGCATGCGCTTGGACAGATCGCGCGCGCCGACGTTGCTGGTCATGATCAAGATGACGTGGCGAAAGTCGGATTTACGCCCGTTGTTGTCCGTCAGCGATCCGTGATCCATCACCTGCAGCAGCAGGTTGAACAGATCCGGGTGCGCCTTTTCGATCTCGTCCAGCAGCAGCACGGCGTGTGGCGTCTGGTGAATGGCGTCCGTCAGCAGGCCGCCCTGGTCGAACCCGACATAGCCGGGAGGGGCGCCGATCAGACGCGAGACAGTGTGCCGCTCCATGTACTCCGACATGTCGAAGCGCAGGAAGGCCACACCCAGGACCTCGGCCAGCTGCTTGGCCAGCTCGGTCTTGCCGACGCCGGTCGGTCCGGCGAACAGGAAGCTGCCGATCGGCCGCTGCGGGATGCCCAGACCGGCACGGCTCATCTTGATCGCCTGGGCCACGCGATCGACAGCGCGCTCCTGGCCGAAGATCTTCGCCTTGAGCTCCTGGTCCAGATTCATCAGGCGCTGGCGGTCGTCGGACGCGACGCGCTTGGGCGGGATGCGGGCCATGGTGGCGACGACGCTCTCTATCTCCTTGCTGGTGACGCGGCGGCGCTGGCCGGCCTTGTTGCCTTTCTGGCGGCGGCCTTTGATCTTCAGCGCCGCGCCCGCCTCGTCGATCAGATCGATGGCCTTGTCGGGCAGCTTGCGGTCCTGCAGATAGCGCGACGACAGCTCGGCCGCCGTCTGCAGTGACTTGTCGGTATACGCCACGCCGTGAAATTCCTCATAGCGCGAGCGCAGGCCTTTCAAGACCTCGATGGTCTCTTCGACGCTGGGCTCTTCCACCTCGATGGCTTGAAAGCGCCGGGCCAGGGCCCGATCCTTCTCGATGTAGCTGCGGTATTCCTTGTGGGTGGTGGTGCCGATGCAACGAAGCTTGCCCGCCGCCAGCGCCGGCTTGATCAAATTCGACGCGTCCATCGCCCCGCCCGACGCCGCGCCGGCGCCGACGATGGTGTGCAGCTCGTCGATGAAGACGATGGCGTTTTCTTTTTCCTCCAGCGCGCGCAGCACGGCCTTGAAGCGCTCTTCAAAATCGCCGCGATATCGCGTCCCGGCCACCATCGCCCCCATGTCCAGCGCATAGATGGTGGCGCCCCGCAACGCCTCGGGCGCTTCGCCGAGCTCGATCTTGCGCGCCAGCCCTTCGACGATGGCGGTCTTGCCCACGCCGGCGTCGCCGACGAACAGCGGGTTGTTCTTGCGCCGCCGGGCCAGCACGTGCAGCGCGCGGGCGATCTGGGGTTCGCGGCCGATCAGCGGATCGATCTCGCCGGCCCGGGCCCGTTCATTGAGATTGGTGGCGAACGCGGCCAGCGGATCGGCGGGCAATTCGTCGCCGTCTTCGTCCGCCGGTTCACGATCGGGCCCCTGCCCCGACGAGCCCGACGTCTTCGCCGGCAAAAGCTTGGAGATCCCGTGCGAGATATAGCTGACCACGTCCAGGCGGGTGATGCCTTCTTCCTTCAAGAACGTCACTGCGTGTGAGTCCGGCTCGGAGAACATGGCGACCAGAACGTTGGCGCCGTTCGCCTCGCTCTTGCCGGCGCCGATGACATGGTTCACGGCGCGCTGGACCACCCGGGCAAAGCCCAGCGTCGGCTGGGCCCGCTCACGTTCGTCCTCGGGGACCGCCTTCAGCTCCTTGTCCAGGAACGCCTCCAGCTTTTGCTTCACCCGCTTGACCGAGCCGCCGCAGTGCTTGACCACGTCGGCGGTCTTCTCGTCGCCCATCAGGGCCAGCAGCAAGTGCTCCAGGCCGGAAAATTCGTGGCCGCGCCTGGTGGCGTCGTCCAGCGCCTGGCGGATGGCCTGCTCCAACTCCTCGCTCAACATTGATCGCTCCTTCGCAACGAGCACTGCAACGGCATCTCGTGCTCGCGCGCAAACTGAACTGTCTGATGCACCTTTGTTTCTGCCACGTCGAACGGAAAGACTCCCGCCACCCCCAGCCCTTTGGTGTGCACGTGCAGCATGATCTGGCGGGCGGCGACAGCGTCGTGACGAAACAGCTTCATCAGCACGTAAACGACGAACTCCTGGGTGGTGTAGTCGTCATTGTGCAGCAGCACCTCGTACAAGGGTGGACGTTCGACCTTCCGTTTCTCCAGGGTGCCCAAGGCTTCCTTGGGCTTGGCCAGTGTCTCTAGCTCCTGGCTCTTGTCGGGTCGTTTCGGCATGAAGAGCGTGGATCGTAGCGCAGTCCCCGGCGGTCACAAGCCCGACGGTGCCGGTTGATTCAGCCGGGCCAGCGCCCAAACCGCCGCCTCCGCCACCACCGGGTTGGGGTCGGAAATCAATCGTTGGATGATGGCGCGCGCCGATGGGTTACCGTCGCGCGCGGCGCCCAGGGACAAAAGTGCGTTGCGCCGGATGCCGTCGTACTGGGCGCGCGCCAGCGCCGTGCCGGCCGCCAGGCGGGCGAATTCATCGGCGGACAGCGCCGCCAGTGCGGCCGGTGACAGCAGACCGATCGGGCGCGGAGCGAACTTGGCGTCGCCGGGGGGAATGTCGCCGCGGTTCCAAGGACAAACATCCTGGCAGACGTCACAACCGAACACCCGCCCGCGAAATCCACGCCGCAGCGGCAGCGGCACGAAGGCGCGGTTCTCGATGCTTTGATAGCTGATGCAGCGGCGGGCGTCGACCACCGCGGGCGCCGGAAAGGCGTCGGTCGGACAGGCTTTCAAGCACAGCACGCAGTCGCCGCAGCGGTTGTCGTGCGGGCGATCGTAGGCATCCACCGCCCGATCCACGAACATCACCGACAGCGTCAGCCACGAGCCCAGGCCCGGGTTGATGAGGCAGCCGTTCTTGCCGATCCACCCCAGCCCGGCGCGTTCCGCCCACGGTTTTTCCATCGCCACGCCGGTGTCCACGCAGGCGTAGGTCTCCAAAGTGGGATCCAGCTTCAGCAGACGCCCGCGCAGCGCCTTCATCCGATCGCGGTGGGCGTAGTGATAGTCGCGGCCGCGGGCATAGCTGGCGATCTTCGATCGCTCGTCGCGCGGCCGCTTATACCCGATGCCCAGCGCGATCACCGTGCGCGCGCCGGACAGCACCTGCCCCGGATCCAGGCGTTCGGGGAGACGGCGTCGGATCCAGTCCATGTCCGCGGCATAACCGGCGGCGAGCCAGCGTTGCAAAGGTGCCGGATCCAGCGGTGCGGCCGGGGCCAGCCCTACCAGCGTGAACTGCGACGCCCGAGCCGCCGCCCGCACGGCCTCCGCTGCCAGGATCGGCGCCGCGCTCATCGCTCACGCTTGGCGCGCGGGGGCGCGGGACGGTCCTCGCGCATCCACTGCTCGCACAACTGGTGCAGCGCCGCCGGGGCGCCCGGCAGCGCCGCCGCCTGCGCCGCCCGACCACCCGGCGATAGCTCGGCGACGTCTTCCAGGCGCGCGAACCGCCGCAAGCGCCCCGGGCTCAAGAAAGCCAGGTGCGTGCCCCAGGCCGCCAATCCTTCCAGCACGTGGCTGGCGTAGATGATGGTGACCCCGTGCTGCTCGCTCTCCGCGCGCAGGAACCGCAGCAGATCGGCGCGCGACAGCACGTCCAGCTCGGCGGTCACTTCGTCCAGCAAGATCACCCGCAGCGGCCGTTCCAGATCCAGCATCAGCTGCACGCGCCGTCGCTGCCCGTCGGACACGCGATGCATGCGCCAAGCCGGATCAACCTCCAGAATGTCCTGCACGCGCGCCCGCCGCGCCCGATCGATCACCGGCCGCCCGGCCAGAATGTCTGCGACCGAGATATCGACGTCGAAGGGAAAGGCCCCGCCCAGGAACGCCACCTCGCTGGCCAGCGTGGTGTCGTGAAACGCCGAACGCCCCAGCACGCGGATGACGTCGCCGGCGATCATGTGGCGGCCGGCGATCAAACGCAGCAGCGTGCTTTTCCCGGTGCCGTTGGCCCCCAGCAACAGGCAGCGAGCGCCCGCCGGCAGCGCCAGCGAGACCTCGGCGAAGACGGCCGCGGCGGCTCCCGGATAAACGAACGTCAGACCATTCACGGCGACGGCGGCCTGTGCCCCAGCAGTGACGGCGGATTCGTTGGGCACGCGCGCCGACTATAGCAGCGGACCCGGCAACGAATACGGCTACGACGCCGCTTTCGTGCGCGCCACGTCGAGATCGCCCCGCAAGCGTTCGACCAAAAGCTGGGCGTTCTTTTCGGCCTCCTCGAAGGCCTGCTCGAGGTAGCGCACCGCCGCCTGATACCGGCCGCCGCGCAGCGCGGACAGGCCCTTCATCTCGACGATCTCCACCAGATCCTGCGGCTGCACGGTGATTTCGCTCGACTGGGCCAGCAGCGCGTCCCAGTCGGCCTCCGGGGCGCCGCCGATCGCCAGATCGACCATGGTCAAAAGCAGCCGCTCCGCCGTGCTGAGCTGATTCTCCGAACGCCCGGCCATCACGGCGTCCGCCTCGCGGCTTTTCACCCGCGCCAAGGCCTCACGCGCGCCGTCCAGATCGCCGCGATAAAGCGCC
Organism: Polyangia bacterium; assembly: GCA_036268875.1. Classification (GTDB taxonomy): domain Bacteria; phylum Myxococcota_A; class Polyangia; order Fen-1088; family Fen-1088; genus DATKEU01. The sequence goes on from DATATI010000001.1 coordinate 5,071, forward strand.
AGGCGCGCCAGCAGCACCTCGGCCACCGACACCGGCCGCGCCGCCGGCCCCAGGATCTGGGTGCACATCTCGACCGCGCGGTGGACGTGCGGCTCGGCTTCTTCGATCCGGCCCAGCAAATAATAGACCTCGCCCAGATCTTTCTGCGCGCCCGACTCCAGCAACGGAAAGCCGTTCTCGCGGGCGATGACGATGGCCCGCTTGTAGTCGTTCAGCAGGCGATCGGATTTGTTGGTCAGCAGCCACAGCAAGCAGCGGTTCTGCAGCGCGCCTGCCATGTTGATCATGTCGCCGTGCTCGGCGAACACGCCCAGCACGCGCTCGAAGAATTTCTCCGACTGTTCAAAGCGACCGGTGGCGGCGAACCCCCAGGCCAGCATGGACAGGCTCTGCGAATACGATTCGTATCCTTCGTCGCCCAGCGTCTCGCTCAGCGCCTCGGCACGTTCCAGGTAGACCTCCGCCTCCTGCAGGTGCCCGGCGCGGTGAAGCGAGCGCCCCTTGCCGAACAGCAGCCGCGCCTCCACCGCCGGCGTGCGCAGCGGGCCGGCCGCCAGCGCCTCGGCCGCTTCCACCATCGCCGCCGACTGTGGCCACTCCTGCGTCCAGTCCTGCACCACCGCCTGATCAAGGAGGATTTCGATCTCCGCCGGCTGCACGGCCGCCTTTTGTGCCCGCGCCCGCGCGGCGATGAAGTCCTTGATCGAATCTTCGTACCGCCCCAGCCGAAAGCGCATCAGACCGAGGCCCTTGCTGGCAGTGATCTGCCGCTCGTCATCGGCGGCGTTCAAGTTCCCCAGCGCGTCCCGGAACAGCATCTCGGCGTCCAGATACTTGTGCCGGGCCAGTGCGCGCTCGGCCAAGTCGAGATAGATCCGCCCGGCGTCATCCTTCAAACCGCTGCGCGCGGCATGAAACGCCATCTGCGGCAGGCGTTCGTCGTCGGGCGTCTGCTGCTGCTGATAATAACTGTAGGCGGCGCGATGAATGGCGTCGCGCTGGCCGGCCGCCAAGCCCTGATAGACCGTGTCACGCAGCAACGAATGACGAAAGCCCACCCGACCGCGGCGGTGGCGCACCAAAATGCCGGTCTCGGTCAATCGGCGCAGACCGACGCTGGCATCCAGCTGGGCGTCGGTCGCGACGCCGGCGCGCTCCAGTTCTTGCAGCACGCCCTCCAGATCGTCGGCGGAGAACTCGGCCCCCAGCAACGCCGCCAGCCGTGCGTGCGCCAGAAGATCGGGCGGCAGCGATTCGGTCTCGCGGCTGGCCAGCCACTGCACGAGAGGCAGATCCGGCAAGCGATCCAGCTCGTCGGTAGCCAGATACCACGACGTGCCCTTCTCCGACCGTCGCACCAACCCATCGCGCTTGAGGCCGCGCACCAGCTCGGCCAAGAGCAGAGGAATTCCTTGCGTGCGTTCGGCCAGCCGCTCGAGAGCGGTGGCGGGGACATTTTCGGCGGGCGACAAAAGCCGCCGCGCCAGCTCGGCCGCCGCCCCCGGCTCCAGCGCCGGCAAAGTCAGCTCTTGTCGGCGAGCGGCGCGCGACGCCCAGGCGGTGCGGCCGCGCCCGAAGTTCGGCCGACCCACCACGCAGATCCACATCGCGCAGCCCGCTTCCTGCAGCGACGCGTACTCGAGCGCGTCCAGGGTCGCCTCGTCAACGAACTGCGCGTCGTCGACCACCAGCGCCAGCGGTAGTTTTCTCGCCAGCGCCCGCAAGCCTTCGCCCGCCGCGCGCGCCGCCGCCGATCGCAAGGCGCCTGGCGCCGCCGCCAGCGCGCGCAGCTCCGGATGTTCGGGCGGCGCCCAGCCCATCGCCACCGCCACGCCGCCCCACACCTCGCGTCCGATCTCGGCGCCCACCAGTTCGCCCAACAGACCACGGCCCAGATCGGCGGGCGCCTTCGCCGGAAGCTGAAAGGCCCGGGCGAAAATTTCGCGCAGGGTTTGATCACTGGCCCCACCCAGGGCTTCTTTGGCCCGAATGAACAGCGTGGTCAGGCGCGGGATCGCTTCCAGGTTTTGCACCAGCGACTGCGCCACCTGGGTCTTGCCGTAGCCAGCTTCGCCGATCAGCGTGGTGATGGTGGGACGCGATTTTGAGGTGGCGTCGCGCGCGGCTTCGATCAGCGTGCGCAGCAACTCGTCGCGCCCGATGGTGGGCGGGCCCGTGGTCACGCGCGTGGCGGTGCGCTCGGAGGCCTGGGTGGTCGGCCGGCGGTGCACGACGCCGTTGCGGCCGGCGATCGGATCGACCGCCACGTCAGGCAACACCTCGGCGGCGGCGGCCGACAGCAGCACGCCTTCGGGATCGCTGGGCGCTGGATACTGTTCCTTGCGCGTGAACAGCGGACTTTGATAGCGACGGGTGCCGTCGGGGCGCGGCTGGATCGAAACCGATGCCAGATCCACCAACGCCCGTTTACACAGATCGCGGGCGATGAACATCTCGGCGGCGGCCGCGGCGCTGCGCGTGGGGTTGTCGCCGACCTCGTGGCCGAAGGCGGCGACGAACTGCACGCCCGCGGTATGGGCCAGGTGCGCGCCCACCGCGGTCAGCGCCTCGCGCACCGCCGCCACGTTGCCGCCGCCCTCGAAGAAGACCAGGGCCACCGCTCGCCGCTCGCGTGCCGGCGCTGCCACGGCCGGTTTGGTCGGCGCTTTCGCCACCGCCACGGCGCCAGTTATCGCGGGTCCGGCCGCTGCGTCGGCTTCGGCCGTCACGGCGTGCCCGACGGCGGTGTTGCGCGCGCTGGTGATTTCCGCCGCCGCTGCCGCGTCTTTCAGCGCCTGGCGAATCGCCTCTTTGAACTCGCTGACGCTGGCAAAGCGGCGATCGCGATCCTTGGCCAGGCAGCGCATGATCGCCGCGTCCAGCGCCACCGGCACCTGCGCCTTGCGCGCCAGCGACGCCGGTCGGCGGCTGCGGTGGCTCTGCTGCACCTCGGCCGGGTTGCCGAAGAACGGCGGCACGCCGGCCAGCATCTCGTAGAAGATCACCGCCAGTGCGTACAGATCACTGCGCGCGTCCAGATCGACGCGTCCTTCGCACTGCTCGGGCGACATGTACTCGGGCGTGCCGGCGGGTGCTTCCTCGCGCGTCGACTCGCCGTCGTTCTTGCCTTGCCGCCGCACCAGCCCGAAATCGAACAGCTTGACGCCGAACACATCGTCGACGAACAGGTTCTCGGGTTTGAGATCGCCGTGAACGAAACCGAGCTTGTGTACGATCTCCATGATTTCCAGGATGGCCAGCGCTTCGCGACCGAACGCCGCCAGGGGCATCGGTTGGTCTTGCGCGAACAGCCGGTCGGCCATGATGGGCGCCTGCACGAACTCCATCAACAAGAACGCGGCACCGTCGTGAAGACGCCCACTGCCATACACTGCCGGCACGTGCGGCCGCCCGATCGCCGCCAGCACCTCGCCTTCCAGCACCAATCGTTCGCTGGCCGACGCTTGATCGGCGCGCGCCACTTTGATCGCCACCGACTGGCCGTCCGAAGCGCGCGTCGCTTCGAAGACGGCACCGAAGCCACCTTGTCCCAGCAAGCGCCGCGGCATATACCCGGCCAATACGGGCGGGGCCATCGGCGGCGGCGGCGCTTCGCCCGCAGCCGGCGGTGGCGGGGGTGGCACCGCACCATGCGCGGGACAAATCGGCTGGCTGTCGCGCAGGCGCTTGCCACAGGTCGGGCAGCGGATCATTGACCCGTTATGTTAGTACGACGACCATCATAACGACAGTCTGCATGAACACTCTGCCCATCGATCCTTTGCTGCCGGATGTGGTGAAAGCACTCCGGAGCGGTCCCGCTGTCGTTATCGAGGCGCCGCCCGGCGCGGGAAAAACCACCCGCGTGCCGCGCGCCATTCTCGACGGAAAATTGGCTGCAAACGGGGAGATCCTGGTACTGCAGCCGCGACGGTTGGCGGCGCGCCTGGGCGCGTATCGCGTGGCCGAAGAGTTGGGGCAAACGCCGGGTGGGACCGTCGGCTACACCGTGCGCTTTGAAGACGTCGGCGGCGCCGACACCCAACTGCGCTTTATCACCGAAGGCATCTTGACCCGCCGTTTGCTGGTTGATCCCACGCTGGCCGGGGTCTCCGTCGTCGTGCTGGATGAATTTCACGAGCGGCACCTGGCAACGGATCTGGCGTTGCCCTTGCTGCGACGATTGCAGCAAACCGCGCGGCCGGATCTGAAGCTGGTGGTGATGTCGGCGACGCTGGACGCCGAACCGGTACGCGCATTTCTCGACGGCTGCGCATCGTTCCGCAGCGAGGGCCGGCGTTTCGACGTGGCCATCGAACACGTCGACGGCCCCGACGACCGGCCGCTCGGCGCGCAGGTGGCGTCGGCGGTGCGGCGCCTGGTGGGCGAGCAGCCCGACGGGGACATCTTGGTTTTTCTTCCCGGCGCCGGCGAGATCCGCCGTGCCCAGGAGGCCATCGCCGGGCAACCGGGCTTGTCGTCGCTGCTGGTGTTGCCCTTGCACGGCGAGATGTCGCTGGGCGAACAGAACCGAGCGGTGAAACCAGCCGGACAGCGCAAGGTGATCCTGTCGACCAACGTGGCCGAGACCTCGGTGACCATCGACGGCGTGGTGGCGGTGATCGATTCGGGCTTGGCCCGCGTGGCCGCGCACTCGCCATGGACGGGATTGCCGACTGTGCTGTTGGCGAAGATCAGCCAGGCGTCGGCGATCCAGCGTGCCGGCCGCGCCGGTCGCACGCGTCCAGGTGTGGCGTTGCGCCTTTACCCGCGCCACGACTTCGAGACCCGCCGGCGGTACGAACTGGCGGAGATCGCCCGCGCGGATCTGGCCGAGGCGGCGCTGGCGTTGCACGCGCTGGGGATCGGCGATCTCGACGATTTTTCCTGGTTCGAAGCGCCGCCCGGCGCGGCGCTGGGCGTCGCCGAACAGCTGCTGCGCCGCCTGGGCGCCGTCGACGACAGCGGCGCCGTGACCGCACTGGGCCGGCGCATGCTGCGTTTCCCGGTGCACCCACGCCTCGAACGCTTGGTTTGCGCGGGTGAGGATCGCGGAGTAACCGACGCCGCCTGCACGCTGGCAGCGCTGATCGCCGAACGCGACATCCGGCAGCGGGGTCGCGCCTCGTTCGGTCGTGCAGCGGTGGGTCCGCGCGGTGGCGGTGCGACAGGCGCGGGCGACGATCGCGGCGTCGATCTGCTGGAGCTGGCCGAGCAATTCGCCGAAGCCCGCCGTGCCGATTTCGCCCGCGAGCGCCTCCGCACTCTGGAATTGGATCCGCGCGCCGTGGAAACCGTCGAGCGTGCCCGAAGACAGCTGCGCGGCCTGGCGGCCAAGTCAGCGCCCGCCCGCAACGACGCCGCGCCAGCGCCGCAAAATCCCGAAGCCTTCGAACAAGCCGTGGCCATGGCCGCGTTGACCGCCTTCCCCGATCGCGTGGCACGCCGGCGGCGACCCGGTGAACGAACGGTTCTGCTGGCCGGTGGCGGCGCCGCCGAGCTGGGGTTCCAGACCGACGCCGACTGGATCGTCGCCGTCGACGCCGAAGAGACCGGCAGCGCCGCTCGCGCCGGCAGCCGAGTGGTGGTGCGCGCCGGGGTGAAGATCAATCCCGACTGGCTGCTGGATTTGCCGGGCGAGCCCGTGGCCGAGAGCGACGATTTACAATTTGATCCAAACAGCGAGCGGGTGCTGCGCGTGCGCCGCCTGACCTATCAATCGCTGGTTCTGGACGAGACCATCACGCCGGCGCCGCCTGGTCCAGCGACGGCGGCCGTGCTGGCGACAGCCGCGCTGGCGGCTGGCATCGAGAGGCTGGACGAGGACGGTGCCTTGCCACGCTTGCGGGCGCGGGTGGACTTCGCGCGCGAGGTGTTGCCCGCGGTCGATCTGCCGGCTTTGGATGACGCCACGCTGGCCAGCGCACTGGGCGCCGCCTGCGCCGACGCCACCTGCTTCGAAGATCTCCGCGCGACGGGCCTGGCCGCGCAGCTGCAGCGATCGTTTTCGGCCGACGGTCAACGGGCGCTGGCGGCGCTGGCGCCCCAATCGGTGACCCTGCCCGGCGGGCGCAAACTGTCGATCAACTATGAAACCGGACAGCCGCCGTGGATCGCGTCGCGCCTGCAGGACTTCTTCGGCATGCGCACCGGGCCGGTGGTGGGCGGCGGGCGCGTGCCGCTGACCCTGCATTTGCTGGCGCCCAATCAGCGCGCCGTGCAGGTGACGCGCGATTTGGACAGCTTTTGGCAAAAGCATTACCCGCCACTGCGCCGGGAGCTGGGCCGTCGCTATCCCAAGCACGCCTGGCCGGAAGAGGGAGCCACCGCCCGCCCGCCGCCGCCCTTGCCACCGCGCAAGCGCTAGCGGTCGTGCCTATACTGCTGCGATGGCTCTCGAGCTTGCGCACCGAGAAGCGTTCGAACGCCGCCGCGCCTTGCTGGCCGCGCGCTTGCAAAATCGCCCGGCGTTGATTGCCGCCGGCGCCGCGCGCCCGCGCAATTATGCGGCCAACGTCTATCCGTATCGGGCCAGCAGCCACTTTCTGTATCTGGTCGGACTGCCTCTGCGCGGAGGCGTGCTGCTGTTCGACGGCGGCAGCTTCACGTTGTACCTGCCGGAGCCGGGCGCGGACGACGCGCTTTGGGAGGGCGCCCAGCCGACCTTCGATGAAATTGCCGCCGCCACCGGCTGCACGGTGCGGGCGCTGTCGCGATTGCCCGCTAACGTGCGCGGCCGCGCGGTGGCCACCGTGCCGGCGCCCGATCTCGACACCTGCGCCGAACAGAGCCGGCTTTTGCAGCGCGAAATCCGCCGCGGCGTCTTCGACGTCCTGGACGCGCCGCTGGCCGACGCGCTGATCGATCTGCGCCTGCGCCACGACGACGCCGCCGTCGCCGAGCTGCGTGCCGCCGCCGAGGTGACCGGCCTGGCCCACCGCGCCGGGATGCGCGCCACCCGGCCCGGCGTGCGCGAGGCGGCCGTGCGCGCCGCCATGGAGGCCGAGATCATCGCCCACGATTTGACGGTCGCCTATCCGTCGATCGTCACCGTGCACGGCGAGATCTTGCACAATGAAAAGCACCACAACGTCCTTGCCGCGGGCGAGCTGTTGCTGGCCGACGTGGGCGCCGAAAGCCGCGGCGGCTTCGCCGGCGACGTCACCCGCACCTGGCCGGTCAGCGGCCAATTTTCGTCCGCCCAGCGCGAGCTTTACAACGTCGTGCTGGAAGCCCAGCGCCAGGCCATCGCCGCCGTGACGCCGGGGGCGCGCTATCGCAACATCCACGTGCTGGCCAGCCAGGCGCTGGCCAGCGGCCTCATCGATCTCGGCGTGCTGCGCGGCAACCCGATCGAGCTGGTGGCCGACGGCGTGGTGGCGCTGCTGTTCCCGCACGGCGTGGGGCACCTTCTGGGCCTGGACGTTCACGACATGGAAGACCTGGGCGATCGAGCGGGATACGCGACTGGACGAACGCGAAGTCAAGACGCCGGATTGCGTTTTTTGCGCCTGGATCGCGACCTGGTCGCGGGGATGGCGGTGACCATCGAACCAGGGCTATATTTTGTGCCGGCCATCTTGGAAGACCCCATCGCGATGAAAAAGGCGGCCGGCCGATTGGACTTGGAACGCCTGGCCCGCTTCCGCCAAGCCCGCGGTATCCGCATCGAAGATGACGTTTTGGTTACGGAAACCGGCGCCGAAGTTTTGACGGCGGCGATTCCCAAGAGCGCCGACGCGGTCGAAGCAACTTTGGCCGGCTGAAAAAAAATTCCTCTAATCCGGGAATGGTGCGGCAGGCGGGCCGTGTTGGCCTTATTACTGAGGGCGGGGAGGAAGACGAATCCTGTGGACGGTCACGCCGCGGCGGTGGTCAAATCGAACTTTCGGTTCCGCCTGCCATAGCCTAGCCGACAGTGTAACGGGGACGGGAAACCAGAGGGGGTCGGGTTGGGTCAACACTGATGGAGGTGTCGCGGAATGTTGGTGGCGCACGATTTTCCGATGATGATTCGGCAGCTGCACACGGAGCTTGACGGTCACGGCGAACGCTGGCGGCTGCAAGCGCACGAGATCGTGAAGGGGCGTCTGAACTCGCCCCACGCGTTTCTAGAGTGGGCCAAGCGCGATCGACATTGGTCGTTCACGCTGGCCGAGGTGATGGGTGACGTCTGCTCGAAACCTTCCGAGTTAGCGGCTCGTCTGCTGATCGCCATCCTGGAAGAATTACGCGAGGAACAGCAAACGGCGCAGGCCTTGTCCGAATAGAAACAAAAAAAATTTTTGCTGTCGCCGCGCCCAGGCGTATACATCGACGCATGAGGAACACAGGGCGGAAGACGGTGAAAACGGGGAGAACCTCAGCGCCGATGGCGGTCAAGGCTCCTTCCCTGACGACGACGACAAAATCTACGGCGACGGCGAAAAGCCCGCCCACCTTCGACGAGATCGCGGCTCGTTCGTTCGAGCTTTACCTTGCGCGCGGCGCGGAAGACGGCCATGACGTGGAAGACTGGCTGGCCGCCGAAGCGCAGCTCAGCGCGAGCAGCCACTAGCTGGCGTTCAGCTGGCGCTCGCTAATCGACCAGGCGAAACGTCGCCCGCCCCAGCCACGCCTCATCGGCGATGTCGGGGACTCAGCGAAAATCGCGGATCAGCGACACCTTGTCGCCACGCCACTCGACTATCAAGTCCCGCAGTTCGGCATACCGCGCGTAATGCTCGCCCACCGCGGGCCCGCGCCGCCCGACGCGGGACAACAGATCCATCGACGGTCCCCGGGACCAGCGCGCGCAGCACCTCGCACGGTCGGGCGTTGAAGAGGGCAGCGTGCTGGCGCAGCCGCGCCCGCTCGCCCGGCGCCAAGAGCGAGGACATCTTGGTCAGGCGTTCAATCGCTTTTCCATGCGCACCACCGGAATCTCCCCATCGTTCGAGGTGAGTCGCGACGATCCGCCGCAGGGGCGAAAACCGGCGGCGGCGTAAAACGAGACGGCGTTCAGAGACATCGCCCCGTGCAGGCGACCGCAACCGCGCGCCAACGCGCGCACCTCGATGTGCCCGAGCAACGCCCGACCAACACCTCGTCGCTGCCAGGCCGCATCGACGAACAACGCCCGCAGCCGCCCGTCGCGCGGATCGAGCTGAGCGAAACCAACGATGCGCGATTCATCTTCGGCAGCGACGGTTTCGTAAGGGCCGAGCAACTCGACGAACAGCGCCTGCGCATAGCCGCCAAAGACCTGCGCCAACTGCGACGGCTGGTAGTGCTCCCGGCAGCCGAAGACCACCGCCCGTTCGATCAAGCGCAAGATCTCCGAAACGTCTTCAAATCGGGCCGGACGCATCTGCAGCGCCGCTGATCCGGCGGTCAACGCCGGGAGCTCGGTCTTCATGATCGTTCAGTATTCCAGAACAACGGCGCCGGCGCCTGCCGCTTAGGCCGCCTTGCGAACCGCCTCAGCCCGCAGGTCCCAGCCTTCGGACCACAGCCAATCGCCAAGGCCCTTCCATTTCCCCTTGGGGAATTGGCGGCGGACCGCGGCCACGTCGGTGTTAGACCCGGCGTCGTTGAACCAGGTAAACATGGTGCCAGTCGCGCATGAACAGGCGAATGACCAGCGGCGGAATCTTCTTGCAGATCGCTACCGCTTCGATGTGGGTCAGCTCCTGGCCAGCGAGAGCGACCGCCTGCCCGACAAACTGCGCCCGGCTGAGAAAGTTTCAGGCGAACGAAAAGATGCGGCCCGTGTGCGCTAAAAACGACTCGTCAAAAACGGCTGAGCACAAGGCAAGCGTTGGTTCCGCCGAAGCCGAAGCTGTTGGTGAGCACGTGGTCGAGCTTCACCTCGCGGGCGGTGTTCGGGACATAGTCGAGGTCGCACTCGGGGTCGGGCGTGGTGTAATTGATGGTCGGCGGAATCACCGAGCGCGACAGGGCCAGCGCGCACACCGCGGTCTCCACACCGCCGGCGGCGCCCAGCATGTGGCCGGTCATCGACTTGGTCGAGCTGACCATCACCTTGCGGGCGCTGTCGCCGAAGACCTTCTTGATCGCCAGCGACTCGTTGGCGTCGTTCATCTTCGTCGACGTCCCGTGGGCATTGATGTACCCGATCTGCGACGGGTTCAGCTTGGCGTCGGCCAGGGCCAGCTTCATGCAGCGTTGCGCGCCCTCGCCTTCCGGCGCCGGCGCGGTGATGTGGTGAGCGTCGGCGTTGGCGCCGTATCCGGTCAACTCGGCGTAGATCTTGGCGCCGCGGTTCTTGGCACGTTCGAGCTCCTCGATGATCACCACGCCCGAGCCTTCGGCGATGACGAAGCCGTCGCGGTCGCGGTCGAACGGACGCGAGGCCTCCGTCGGCGCATCATTGCGGGTGGACAGGGCGCGCATGCTGTTGAACCCACCGACCCCCAGCGGCGTCACCGTGGCCTCGGTGCCACCGCAGATCATTGCGTCGGCGTCGCCGCGCTGGATGACGCGGAAGGCGTCGCCGATGGCGTGGGCGCCGGTCGAGCACGCCGACACCTGACTGAGGTTCGGTCCCTTGGCTCCAAAGCGAATCGAGATCTGCCCGGGCGCCAGATTCACGATGATCATCGGGACAAAAAATGGCGAGATTCCGTGGCGCGGCCCCTTCGAAGCCAGCGTGCGGCACGCCGCCTCGATGGTGGTGACGCCGCCCAGGCCGGCGCCGACGAAACAGCCAACGCGCTCGGCGAACGCGCCCTCGATCTTCAGCCCCGAATCTTCCACCGCCAGCGTGGCGGCGGCGATGGCGAATTGGATGAAGGGATCGGTGGACTTGGCGTCGCGCGCGCTGACCCAGCGGGTGGGATCGAAGTTTTTGATCTCGCCGGCAAAGTGCGTGGCGAACGCGGTGTGGTCGAAGTGGGTGATGGGTCCGATGCCCGACTTGCCTGACACCAAACCCTGCCAGGTCTCTTCGGTTCCGATGGCAATCGGGGTGACAAGCCCGACACCTGTGATAACGACCCTTCTTGCCATCGGTGGTATCTCCCTCTTCTTCCTGTACGCTCGGCTTGGTTCGGCCGCGGTCTATTTGGCGTGCGACTTGATGTAGTTGATCGCGTCGCCCACGGTCTTGATTTTCTCCGTGTCCTCGTCGGGGATCTCCAGCTTGAACGCCTCTTCCAAGGCCAAGACCAGCTCGACGACGGCCAGGGAGTCAGCCTTGAGATCGTCCGCGAAGGACGCCTCCGGCTTCACCTTGTCCGGTGCGACTTCCAATTGCTCGATGATGATTTTTCGAACGCGTTCTTCGACGTTGTCGGCCATTTTGCTTTGGTCCTCTCAGCAGCTTGACGCTGCAAATCTTGCGGCTCGGGACACCGCAAGCGGCGTACCTTACATGAAAAGTCCCCCGTTGACGCGCAAGACTTGCCCGGTGACATAGGCGGCGCCCGGGCTACAAAGATAGCTCACCGCGGCCGCCACCTCTTCAGGGCGGCCGACGCGGCCCAGCGGAATCGACTTCAATAACTCGGCGCGCCGCTCTGCCGGCAATTCGCTGGCCGTCATGTCTGTATCGATGTACCCGGGCGAGACCGCGTTAGCGGTAACACCGCGCGAGGCGTATTCGCGAGCCAGCGTCTTGGTCAACCCGATCACGCCAGCCTTGGCCGCCACGTACGGCGCCTGCCCGGCCGAGCCGACTTCGCCGGTGATCGAAGTGATGTTGATGATGCGGCCGTTCTCTTTGGCCTTCATCAACGCGCGCAGGGCCGCCCGGGTGCAGTGAAACGTTCCGTTCAAGTTCACGTCGATGGCCCGCTTCCAGTCGGCGTCCTTCGCCCCCAGGACCAGCGTGTTGACGGCGATGCCGGCGTTGTTCACCAGGATGTGCAGGCCGCCTTCGGCGGCGATGACCTCCTTGATCGCCGCATCGGTCGCCGCCGAGTCGGCCACGTCGAAGCGCTTGGTGGTCGCGGAGCCGCCAGCCGTGCTGACCGCCGCCGCGGCCTCGTTGGCCGCCGCCTCGTTAGCCGTGAAGTTGATGATCACCCGCGCGCCCTGCCGACCCAAGGCGATGGCGATGGCCCGCCCGATGCCGCGCGAGCCGCCGGTGACCAGCGCAATTCTTCCGTCGAGCTCACCCATGCTGCGCCTCCTGCTGCCCGTCCGTTCGACCGGCCTGCCGCAGATTCTGGATCGACTCGGGATCGCCCGCCGCCTGCACCGTCAAACCGGGCGCGATCCGTTTGATCAAACCGGCCAGCACGTTGCCCGCGCCCACTTCGATCCCGGCGGTGATCCCTTGCGAGGCGAGGTGCAGCACCGATTCTTCCCAGCGCACCGGCGCCGTCACCTGTCGCACCAGCAGGTCGCGCACGCGTGCGGCGTCCTGATACGGCGTCGCCTCCACGTTGCTCACCACCGGAACCGCCGGCATCTTCACGGTAACCTTGCCTAGTTCGATTGCCAGGCGATCGGCCGCCGGCTGCATCAGCGCGCAATGGAAAGGCGCACTGACCGCCAAAGGCTTCGCCATCTTGGCGCCGCGCGCTTTCGCCGCCACGCAGGCGGCGTCGACGGCGCTCTTGTGCCCGGCGACGACCACCTGACCGCCGCCGTTGTAATTCGCCGGGCTGACGAATTGTCCGGGCGACGACGCCGATGCCTCGGCGCACACCGCTTCGAGGTCCGCCGGCCCAAGGCCGATGATCGCCGCCATGCTGCCCACGCCGGCCGGCACCGCGTCCTGCATGAAACGCCCGCGCAGGTTCACCAGACGAACCGCGTCGGTCAGCGCCAGCGCGCCTGTCGCCACCAGCGCCGAATATTCGCCCAGTGAATGCCCAGCCACCGCCACCGGACGCAGATCGGTTTCCTTCTCCAGCACGCGCAACGCCGCGATGCTGGTGGTCAGGATCGCCGGCTGTGCGTTGGCGGTCAGCGTGAGCTCCGCGTCCGGCCCGGCGAAACAAAGCTGGGACAGCGAGAAGCCCAGCGCTGCGTCCGCCTCGGCGAAGACGGCGCGCGCCTCCGGCCACTGCTCGGCCAGGGCTTTGCCCATACCGACTTTCTGCGAGCCCTGACCGGGGAACAGAAAGACCACGCCCGATGCTGTCATCGCCTTACCACCGCACCGCAGCCGATGCCCAGGCCAGGCCGCCGCCGAGCGCGGTGAAAAGCAGCACCTCGCCACTTTTGATCTTTCCGTGCTCCAGCGCCTCGTCCAGCGCCGTCGGCACCGACGCCGACGAGGTGTTCCCGTAGCGATCGACGTTGATGTAAAACCGCTCCATCGGAATGGCCACCCGCTCGGCCACCCCTTCGATGATGCGCAAGTTGGCCTGGTGGGCGATCACCCACGACACGTCTGACGGTTGAAAGGCGTTGGCCTGCAGGGCGATCTTCGCGGCCGCCGCCATGTTGCGCACGGCGTGCTTGTAGACCTCGCGCCCGTTCATCTTCACGTAGTGCCGCTTGTCCGCCACGGTTTCCACCGACGGAGGCAGGCGGCTGCCGCCCGCCGGCTGGTAAAGAATGTCGGTGTAATTCCCATCGGCGAAGAGGTGCGTCGACAGGATGCCGCGCTTGGGATCGTCGTCGGCGGTCAGAAGAACCGCACCCGCGCCATCGCCGAACAGCACGCAGGTCCCGCGGTCGCTCCAGTCGATGATGCGGGTCAGGACCTCCACGCCGATCACCAGCACGCGTTTGTACTGGCCGCAGCGAATGAAGGCGTCGCCCACCGAGAGGCCGTAGATGAAACCGGCGCAGGCGGCTGACAGATCGAAGGCGCAGCCGCCGGCCATGGCGCCCAATTTTTTCTGCACGAACGTCGCCGTCGACGGGAACAGACAATCGCCGGTCACCGTGCCAAGGATGATGCAGTCGACGGTGGCCGGATCGACGCCGGCCGCTTTGCAGGCGTTGCGCGCCGCCTCGGTGGCCAGATCGCTGGCCGCCTGCGACGAGTCGAGGACGTGGCGTTCGCGGATGCCCGTGCGCTCGACAATCCAGGCATCGGAGGTGTCGACGGTCTTTGACAACTCGGCATTGGTGAGAACGCGCGGCGGGACGCCCCGCCCGGTGCCGATGATGCGGCTGCGGATCATCGCGCCGCCTCGGCGGTGGGTGGCGCCGGCGGAGCCGAATCCCAGATGAAGCGATGGCGGCTGACCGCGCCGGTCAATTCTTGCCCGAGACCGTTCTTGGCGAAGCGATCGGCGACGAAGACCGCATTCTTGATCGCGGTGGCGTTCGAGCCGCCATGGCAAATCAAAGCAACGCCGTCCACGCCCAAAAGCGGCGCGCCGCCGTGTTCAGCGTAGTCGAGACGCTTCTTCAGCCGCCGCAGCACCGAGGTCATCAACGCCGCGCCCAACCGGGCCAGCGGTCCGGCCCGCAACACCTCTTCGCGCACCATGCCCAGGATGGCCTCCGCCGCGCCTTCGACGCTTTTCAGAACCACGTTGCCGGTGAAACCGTCGGTGACCACCACGTCGACGTCGCCGCGAAAGATGTCGCGGCCCTCGACGTAACCGACATAGTGAAAATCCGCTCGGGCACCCGGGACCAGCGTGCGCGCCAGCAGTTGGTGCGTCTCGCGGGTCAGCGGCGTGCCCTTGTGTTCTTCCGAACCGTTCGACAGCACGCCGACACGCGGCTTCTCCTTGCCGTGTAGGAGGCGCGCATACTGCGTGCCCAGCACGGCGAACTGGGCCAGCACCGCCGGCTTGGGATCAACGTTGGCGCCCATATCGAGCAGCGCGCACTCGCCGACCTTGGTCGGGAAGGTGGTGACGATGGCTGGGCGCTCGACGCCGGTCAGCCGGCCGAAGACGAACAGTCCGCAGGCCATCATGGCGCCGGAGTTTCCCGCCGATACCACCGCGTCCGCCTCGCCGGCCTTCACCAGATCGAAGCACACCCGCATCGATGATTTTTTCTTCTGCTTGACCGCCATCGACGGGGCGTCGTCCATGGTGATGACGTCGGGCGCGTGGCGCACGGTCAGGCCCTTGCTGGGTGCGCCCAGCGCCGCCAGTTCGGCACGCAGGCGTGCTTCGTCGCCGACCAGGATCACCTCCAGGTCGCGCGCACGAACAGCGGCGATGACGCCCTCCACCTCGATGCGAGGCGCCCCGTCAGCTCCCATCGCGTCGACGGCGATGCGGGACATGTGGACTAGGGCTGCTCCTCTTCCTTCGGTTCCACCACCAGGCGATCCCGATAGTACCCGCAGGCAGCGCACATGCGGTGAGCCAGCTTGGGCTCGCTGCAACGCGGACAGGGGACAAAGTGCGGCACCGATTTCTTCATCACCTGGGCGCGGCGGATCGCCGAGCGCGACTTGGACTGTCTTCTTTTCGGAACGGCCATGGGATCCTCTGTGAAAGGGTGTTCGGTCTCGGACTAAAGCTTGATCTTGGCGAACGCGTTTTGCTTGAGAGCAAGGGCGTCCGGTTGGGTCTGACAAGCGCACGCCGTCAGGTTCCGGTTGGCGCCGCACAACGGGCAAAGGCCGCGGCATCCATCCTGGCAAAGCGGGCCGAGAGGAATGGCCAACAATATCTCGTCGCGGAGCTCCGGCGCGATGTCGACCTCGTCGCTGTCAAAGTAGACCACGTCGGGATCGTCCGCTTCCTCGGGATCGCCGGGCTCGCGCTCGACGAAGGTGACGGCCAGCGGAATGTTCAGAACAATGCGCGCCGTCTCCAGGCAGCGCGAGCAGGGCGTCTCGATGGCGCCCTTCAGGTCGCCGCGCAAAAGGATGTCGGCGTCCCGTGCCGAACCGCTGCGCTCGATCACGCCGTGGAGGCGCAACGGCGGTTGAGCAGGCACAAGGTCGCTGTCCGGACAGGCGGCGGCCAGCCAATCAGCCGTCACCGGCACGTCCAGGACCAGCCCGTCGTCGCCTATGTCCTTGATTTTGTACTGCATTTCAACGCCCAGGGCGGCCTTTGCTGCCCCGAAAGGTGAGTAACTATAGGGAGGCCCATCGGGGAGTCAAGCTCCGCGACCAGCGACCGATCTCGCTTACTTGCTGGCCGCCCCGGCGGCGGCGCCACCACCCAACAGTAGCAGAGACTTCAGGTCCTCGTCGTTGAACACCAGTTGCGTGCCCAGGAACCAGTCGATGCCGCCGCCGGCACCGCCGCGTGCGCGGTTGAAGTTCGCCAGATCGTCGCCGCCGCCAAGCAGGAACAGGTTGCGCTTCCACACCGCCAGCGCAACCGTCGGTTTGATGCGTGGGTACTGATTCGTCTGGGCGTCAAAGACATCCAACGAAAAATTCAGCCGGTCGTCGAGTAGGTGCAGATCCAGCCCGACACCACCGGTGGATTCCTTGATACCAAATCGACCAGCCCAAGGACCGATGCGCTTGCCGAACATCAGCGTGAAACGCAGCTGCTGGCTGATGGTCACCTGCTGCTGCGACGTGGTTCCGGTCTGCGAGCTGCTGGTCACCGTGGTGGTCGCCTGACGGTACCCGCGCGGGTCCTGCACGAGCTCTATCAGATAGAACTTGTCCGGCCGCGGCTCCAGCTGGACCTGCAGGTACTCCTTGAAGGAACGCGAGATCACGTTGGCGTCGAACCGTAGGCCGACGATGGTCTGCAGCTTGGTCACGCTGCGGACGAAGGTGCTGGCGTCCTCGGTGATGTCCTCGACGTTGCGAGCGATGGTGTCGTCGGTCAATAGGTGACCGACGGTGCCCTCGCCCTTGTCGATGCGGCTGCTGATCGACTCGGTGTTCTTCAGCGTTCGGTCCAGGTTGTCGATGGTCCGTTGCAGCTTGTCCAGCGATCCGCGCACCGCCGTGCCCGTCTCCTTGACCTCGCCCTGGCTGGTGCCGACCAGCGTCTTGAGCGAATCGGTTATCTCGCGAACGTTCTGGATGGCGACCTTGACGTCACCCGCCTCGGACGTTGTCACCCCTTCGACATTGGCCGCGATGTGATCGACCCGGTTCAGCAGCCGCTCCAGAACCGACGCGTTGGTCTCGATCAGCTTGTTGACGTTCTCCGCGATGTCCGTGACCGTGCCCGACGTCAGGCGCTTCACGTCGGTGAGGATGTCTTTCAAGATCGGCAAGATGGTCCCGATGTCAGCCATCAGATCGCCCATCGCCGTCGGCTCGCGAACGTCTTTGATCTCGTCGCCGTCTTTAAGGGGAACCATGTCGCGCCGCTGGCCGTTCACCAGCGCGTACGGCGTACCGGGATCTATCTCCAGATAATACTCACCCAGCAGCGAAGCGGATTTCTTCGAGACCACGGCGTTCGACCACAACTTGATGTTGGGGTTGATGCGCACGGAGATCTTCGCTTTTGCCGTCGCTGGATCCAGTTCGCGCTTTTCGATCTGCCCGATGGAGATGCCGGCGGTCTGCACCCGCGACTTTTCGAACAGCCCGGAGGCATCGGTAAACAAGCCCCAGACGACAATACCCTTGCCACCGGTCGTGCGCTCGCTGGTGGCGCGAATGATGACATACGTCGCGCCCGCCACCAGCAGCACCAAAAGACCGACGGTGACCGAGGCCCAGCTTTTCCTCACGGCGACGCCTCCTGTGGCGTCCCGATGCCCGCAGTATCGATGAACTCGCGCAGCGCCGGGTGGTGCGATCCCCGAACCTCGGCCGACGTCCCGGTGAGCAAGATCTTTCCTTCGTACAGCATCGAGATGCGATCGCCGATGCGGAACGTCGACGCCATATCGTGCGAGATCACCACCGAGGTCACGCCGAACTGGTCGGCGGTCCGGCGAATCATCTCGTCGACGTTCTTGGTGGCGATGGGATCAAGGCCGGTGGTGGGTTCGTCGTAAAGCAAGATCTCCGGGCGGTCGATCAGCGCCCGGGCCAGACCCACCCTTTTGCGCTGGCCACCCGACAGTTCGGCGGGAAACTTCTGCTCGACACCGGCCACATGAGCCAGGTCCAGGCGCTCCAGCAGATCACGCACCCGGCCCATGATCTCGTCATTGGCCAGGTGGTAACGCTCGACCAGCGGGAAGGCGATGTTCTCCACCACGTTCATCGAATCGAACAGCGCCGCGTACTGAAACACCATGCCAAACTTGCGGCGCATGGCCGCGATCTGGACGTCGTTCATCGGCACCATGTCGACGCCGTCCACCCAGATGTGGCCGCTGTCCGGTTTCAGCAAGCCCATCAGGTGCTTCATCAACACTGACTTTCCCGCGCCCGAGCCACCGATGATGATGTTGGTCTTGCCGCGTTCGATGTCGAGGTCGATGCCGCGCAAGACGTGCTGTGGACCGAAGGTCTTGTTCAGCCCGCGCACGCGAATCTGCCAGCGCTGGTCGCGCTGGGAGGGATCAGCCACCGTGGACATCGGGGCGGTCACGATTTGTACGGCCACAAGATGTGAAAGATATCGATGAGGAAATAATCGAGGACCAGAACCGAGACCGAGCCTGCAACCACCGCCCGGGTGGTGGCAAGCCCGACCTCCTTGGCGCCGCCGCGGACGTTGAATCCTTGATAGCAGGCGGTCAGCGCCACGGCGATCCCGAACACCGCCGCTTTGGTGGCTCCAATGATGTAATCCTTCGGATCGGTCCAGTACGTGTAGTACTCGATGAACTGACCCAAATCGACTTGCTTGAGGTAGATGGCGTACAGGTACGCGCCGAACAAGCCGACCACGTTGAAGACCATGGTCATGACCGGCATCATCAAGAACGTCGCCACCAGGCGCGGGCTGACCAGGTACTGAACCGGGTTCACCGCGAACGTGCTCAGCGCATCGATCTGTTCGGTGATGCGCATCGACCCGAGCTCGGTGGCCATGCCAGAGCCGGCGCGCGCGGTGATCATCAGTGCGGTGAAGACCGGTGCCAGTTCCTGGGCCAGCGACAGGCCGACGGTGGCGCCGACGTAACGTTCCTGGCGGAAGATCTCCAGCGCGGCGATGGCCTGCTGCGAGGCGACCGCGCCCGAAAAGAACCCGACCAACAAAATGATGGGCAGCGAACCGACGCCGACGAACTCCATCTGGTCGAGAAAAAGTCGCAGGCGGAACGGCGGCCGGAACAGCCATTTGACGGCGTCGTAAAGCAACATCGAATGCTCGCCGAAGTAACCGAAGATCAGGCGTAGCGGCGCCATGGCGGCGTCACCCAAATCTTTCCAGCGCAGGCGTTCTTCGGGCGCGGCGGGCGGCGCTGGGCGCGGTCTTCCAGTCGGCGGATCAGCGGAAGAGAGCTCCGTCATGGAACCGACGGCGGCTGGAGCGGCCCAACCGGCCGCGGCGAAGCAACGTTATACACGCGAGGCACCCGTTTCGAGATGCCGCAGAGAATCTCATAACTGACGGTTCCGGCCCAGCGTGCCAGATCGTCCACGCTGATGCCCCCTGCCCCGTCGTCGCCGATCAACGTGACGGCGTCGCCCACCGCCGCACCCGGCACATCGGTGACGTCGACCATCAACATGTCCATGCAGACCGCGCCGACGATCGGCGCGCGCTGGCCCCGCACCAGCACCGCAGCGTCGCGCACGTGCCGTGGATAGCCGTCGGCGTACCCGATCGGCAAGGTAGCCACCAGCGACGGACGCGCCGCCCGCCACAAGCCGCCATAACTGACGGTCGTGCCAGTCGGGATGTGGTGCAGCGCCATGATCAGCGTGGTCAGCCGCAGCGTCGGTTCAACCCCGGCCAGACCGACGTGCGTCGACGGCATCACGCCGTAAAGCGCAAGTCCCGGGCGGACGGCATCCAGCCGAGCGTCCGGAAATCGGACAGCGGCGGCGCTGTTGGCGGCATGATTGGTCAACCCGTGAAGGCCGCGCTGGGCGGCCAGGTCAACGCAGCTGCGAAAGCGCGTCAGCGCCTGTAGGGTGGCGGCGCCATCCGCGACGTCCGCCGACGCAAAATGGGTGCACAGACCGGCCAGCAACAAACTGTCGGCGGCCCCGACTTGATCCAGCATGGCCGGCAATTCGTCGGTGGAAACACCCAAGCGACTCATCCCAGTGTCGACCTTCAAGTGAACCGCCACCCGCCGTCTTCGTTCGTTGCCCGCCGCCGCGAAGCGCTCGAGGTCGCCAGGATCGTAAACGACCGGCGTCAGCCCCTCGTCGATCACCTCGCGTTGGTGGCGATTGTAGTAAGCGCCCAGAATCATCACCGGGCCGCGGAGCCCGGCCGCGCGCAACTCTAACCCCTCTTCGACCAGCGAGACCGCCAACCCATCGCAAAGCGGCTCCAGCGCCCGCCCCACCGCCACCGCTCCGTGGCCGTAGGCGTCGGCTTTGATGACCGCCCACAGCTTGACGCCTGAACCGATGGTGGCCCGCAGCCGCGCCACGTTTCGCGCCATCGCCCCCAGATCGACAGTCGCCACGGTGGGACGGATCGACGTGCGGATGTCGACCTCGGACAACGGTGCGACCGGCGCGGTGATCGCCCCGACTCTGGGCTTCGTCGCCAAAACCTGTTTACTTTCCCTTGCGTCAGGCCGGGCGTCAATTTCTGCCGTGTGACGGAATCAGGCGTTCCCTTCGCCTAAACGACGGTTGATCAGAAGACCACGGCCCTGCGCCTGCAAGAGACCGCGCCGGGTCAGATCGGATACCACGCGTGAAACCGTCTCGCGGCAAGCGCCCACCAGATTGGCCAGCTCTTGCTGGGTCGGCCGCTGGCGGATCAGCACGCCGTCAGCGACGACCTGCCCCTCCTGCCGCCCCAGCGCCACCAGCGTCGAGACCACCCGTCCTTGAACATCGGTCAATACCAGGCGGACCGCCAGATCGTGCGACCGGTTCAGGCGGCGCACCAGCTGGCGTGACAACGCCGGAGCCAGATCGGCAACGGCGGCCGGGTTGGCCAGCAAGGCATCGCGCGGAACGACCAGCACGGTGGAAGGTTCGGTGGCTTCCCAGTCGTTGACCAGAGACTGGTCGGGCGCGGCCAGCGCATCAGCCAGCAGCTCGCCCGGGCGAAAACTTTCGACGGTGATCTCGCGTCCGTTGGCGCCGCGACGGACGGCGCGGATGCGACCGCGCACGATCAGGAAGGTATGGTCGGGGACCGCGCCGGTGGCGGCGAGAACCATTCCGCGTCTCAGCTGCTTTAGGCTGCTGCGCGCCGCCAGCGCGCGGAGCACCGGCGGTTGAAAGCGAGAAAACAGTTCGGCTGATTGAAGGGCCGCCAGCTCCGGGCTGATGATCGAAGGGGTGGTCGCTGGCTTTACATAAGGATTCAGTTCAAGCGATGCGGTCGCGATGGCCATGTGAGCCTCCTGGCGCCTTTCCCTACGCAACCCAGATGCCAAACGGTAAAGCCCGTTCTGATCGCATCTTTGGTGTCAGTGCGCGTCCAAAACCTGACATCAGTGGCGCGGTCGCCACACCGCCCGTGAAAAACAGACGGTGGACTTTCTGACAAGCGTGGCTGGCCAAGTCGACAATGCCGTCGACGGGCAGTAGGACTGCGGCACGGTCATGGGAAGAGCGGGAACAATGATTGTTTTTTTGTTAACCATCGTGGGAATACTGGGCGGTCTTCACGTCTACATTTGGTTGCGCTTAATCCGCGACACACACTTGCCGGCGCCTTGGAATGCCTTGGCTTTGAGTGTGCTGCTGCTGCTCGGCCTGGCGATCCCCCTCTCACTTTTTTACGGACGCGGACATCCGGAGGTGCGCCGGGTACTGGGCTGGCCGGCGAATATCTGGTTGGGGATGGTGTTCCTACTGTTCGTCAGCTTGCTGGGCACAGACATCGTGCGAGGCCTTTACCGGTTTATCAGCCGGCTGGCCACCGACGGGCCGGCCCTCGACCCGGCACGTCGCACCTGGCTAGCACGCGCTTTCGGCGGCGCCGCGGTGGCGGTGGCGGCGGCGCTGGGTTTGATCGCCGTGCAGTCGGCACTGGGACCGGTTGCGGTGCGGAAGGTGCGGGTGCGCCTGAAAAGACTGGCGGCGGCGCAGGACGGACTTTCGATCGTCCAGCTGACCGACATGCACCTCGGCGCGACCCGCGGCCGGGCCTTCGTCGAGGACATCGTGCGGCGAACCAACGCGCTGTCGCCGGACATCGTGGCCATCACCGGCGACCTGGTCGATGGGTCGGTGGCGGATCTTGGCCATGCAGTGGCGGCTTTGGCTGATCTGCGGGCGCGGCACGGCGTCTACTTCGTCACCGGCAACCACGAATACTACTCGGGCGCCGACGCTTGGATCGCCGAGCTGCGGCGCTTCGGCATCCGGGTTTTACGCAACGAACGGGTGACCATCGGCGACGGCGCGCAGGCGCTGGAGCTGGCCGGCGTCGACGACTATTCGGCCGGGCGCTTCAGCGGCCAGTCCCACGCGCAAGCCGTCGAACAGGCTCTGGGCGGACGCGATGTCAGCCGCGAGGTCGTCCTGATGGCGCATCAGCCGCGGTCAATCGACGAGGCAGCGCGGCACGGCGTCGGGTTGCAGCTGTCCGGACACACGCACGGCGGCCAGGTCTGGCCGTTCATCTACTTCGTCAAGCTGCAACAGCCATTCGTCGCCGGACTACACCGGCGCGGCGACGTTCAGATCTATGTCAGCCGCGGCACCGGATACTGGGGCCCGCCGATGCGCCTGGGCGCGCCCGCGGAGATCACGCACCTGGTGCTGGAAAAAGAAAACGCCGGCGATCCGGCCAGCGCCTGATTCGAACCCGGCACGACGCAGAAGAACAACGGCGAGCGGCCGTCTGGCAACCGCCCGCCGTCGGTGTTACGCGATCATTTGACGGTTACAAAACGGGTGCCGCCATTGCCGCGCACCCGCAAAAGATGACCGTTCGGGCCGGCGCTGTGCAATGCCTCGGCGGCCTGCTCGGACGAGCTCACCGGCTTGCGATCGATCTCGAAGATCACGTCGCCCGGCTTGAGACCGGCGCGTTCGGCCGGGCTGCCGGGCGTCACGTCGGTGACCACCGCGCCCTTGGCAGAACGGCCGAGACCCAGCGAATCAGCCACGTCGGGCGTCAGCGTTTGCAAGCCCAGGCCGACCTTGCCGGAGGCTTGCGGCTGGCGTTGATCCTCGTCGGGCAATTCGCCCAGCGTCACTTGCGTCGACCCTGACTTTCCGTCCCGCACGTACTGCAGCGTCACCTTCGAACCGATCGATTGCGACGACACGAAATCGACCACGTCCGCGGCGCCAGCGACCTTCTGAGAGTTGATGGTGGTGATGACGTCACCGGGGCGAATGCCCGACCGACCGGCGGGTGCGCCCGGGGTCAACTCGGCCACGAAGGCGCCGTTTGCGGGCAGGTTCTTCGCGGCTGCGCCCAGTTTGGCCTTCTGCGCATCATCAAGATCTTTGACGTCGCTGAGCATGACGCCCATGTACGGATAGCGCATGCGCCCTTCCTTCAGCAGCACCTGCGCCACGCGTCGCACTTCGTTCACCGGAATAGCGAAGCCATAGCTGCCGCCCGCCCCGACCTGAATCAGCGTGTTCACGCCCACCACTTCGCCGTCCAGGTTCACCAGCGGCCCGCCGGAGTTTCCCGGATTGATCTTGGCGTCGGTCTGAATGTACCCGCGCACGCGCTTGCCAGACATCTGCACGTGTCGACCGGGGCGGCCTTTGCCGCTGACGATGCCGGCGGTGACGGTCTGCTCGAGGCCGAGCGGACTGCCCACCGCCACCACCCACTCGCCGACCTCCAGCTTGTCCGAATCGCCGAGGCGGGCGGCGGTCAGATTCGACGGCGCCTTTTCCAATCGGACCACGGCCACGTCGGTCTGCGCGTCCTTGCCGATCACCTTGGCCGGATATTCCTTACCGTCGTTGAAGGTCACCGTGACCTTGGTGGCACCTTGGATGACGTGACGGTTGGTGACGATGTTACCGCTGGTGTCCAGGATGAAGCCGGACCCTACGCCGTGGGTGGGACCGGGGTTCGGTCCCTGAAAACCTTCGCCGCCACCACCGAAATCGAAGAAGCGCCGAAAAAATGGCGGGATATTGTTGTCGCTGTCTTCGTCATCGGGCGTGGGATGCCGGCCGTGAGCTTCGGCGACCGCCGGGGCACCCACTTCGACCTCGATGCGCACCACCGACGGCGAAAGCGCCTTGGCCACTGACGAGAACGCGTGCGAGATGGCGCGCGCTTCATTGGGCGTCTCCATCTTCGGCGTCACCGCCGGCGATGCGGCCATGGCCTGACTGCCACCCACGACACCGTTGGCGCGCACGGCGACGCCCGCCGCCGCGCCCACGAAGAGCGCCGCGGCCACTGCGGTGATCGCCAGCGTGCGGCCGCCGGTTTTTCTTTTTGGGGTTGAAAATGGTGGTGTCGGCGAGGGCGACGATGAAGATGAAGGCGATCGGTTCATGGCTGTTCCTTTGGACCTCCCGAGAGGTCGTGTCAAGCGCCGCGGGCAACCGCCCGACGTCGTTTCCAGCGCTCATCCTGCATAACGGGTGCCCGAAAGCGAAAATTCCTGCCCTTCGGACGACCACCGAAAGTGCCCGTGATGATTTGCGCCGGCCGGCCGTCTTCGCTAAACCACGGGGTTATGAATGGGGTTGTCCGCCGCCCGCGCCAGCAAGCGTTTGCCCGCCGCTCGACGGTGAACAGCGCGGGCTTTCGCTGATGCGCGCCCTGCGGCTGACGCGCCCGGCGCCGATCGAGACCGCGCCCTTGTCGTTGGTCGAAATCGAAACGCCCCCTCCGTCAGCCGGCCAGTTGTCGATCGCCGTCAAGGCCTGCGCTGTCTGCCGCACTGACCTGCACGTCGTCGAAGGCGACCTGCCGGTTCGCCGCACGCCGATCATTCCGGGACACCAGATCGTCGGAGCGGTGACGGCGATCGGCGACGGCGTCGACGGCTTCTCCATCGGACAGCGAGTGGGGGTGGCCTGGTTGCACCGCACCTGCGGCGTCTGTCGCTTTTGCAAGAGCGGCCGCGAGAACCTGTGCGAGCAAGCGGCGTTCACGGGCTGGACCGAGGACGGCGGCTACGCCGATCACTGCCTGGCCGACGCGCGCTTTGTCTATCCGCTGCCGGACGGTTTTTCCGACCGCGACGCCGCTCCGCTTTTGTGCGCGGGGATCATCGGCTATCGCGCCTTACGCCTGACCGGGATCGAACGCTGGGCCGGGGCGCGCGTCGGCATCTACGGATTCGGCGCGGCCGGCCACGTGGCCATTCAATTGATGCGGGCGCGCGGCGCCGAGGTGTTCGTCTGCACGCGCGATCGAACCAAGCATCAGGCGCTGGCCGCCGAGCTGGGCGCGGCCTGGGTCGGCGACGCCGACGCGGCGCCACCGGCGGCGCTGGACGCGGCGATTATTTTCGCGCCGGCTGGCACGCTGGTGCCGGCGGCGCTGCGGGCCACCGATCGCGGCGGGGTGGTGGTTCTGGGCGGCATACACATGTCGCCGCTGCCATCCCTGCCGTACGATTTGCTGTACGGTGAACGCGTGCTGCGGACGGTGGCCAACAACACGCGCGCCGACGGCCACGCCTTCCTGACCGAAGCGGCGCGCGTGCCGGTGCGAACCCACACCCAACTTTACCCGCTGGGCGAGGCCAACCAGGCGCTGCTGGCTTTGAAGAACGATGCGATCCGGGGTGCGGCCGTGCTGGTCGTGCCGCCCGCTTCGACCTGAAAACGGGAGCTGGTGATGGACTGGAAGCTTTTGGTATCGGCGTTCGTCTCGGTGTTCGTCGCCGAGATAGGCGACAAGACGCAGCTGGCGACGCTGTCGATGGCGGCGGGCGGTCAATCGAAGTTGGCGGTGTTCCTGGGATCGGCGCTGGCCTTGTGCGCGACGTCGGCGATCGCCGTCCTGGCCGGGGGCCTGATCAGCCGGTACGTCTCGCCCCTGTGGTTGCGGCGCATCGCCGGCGCGGTGTTCATCGCCATGGGGTTGCTGTTTCTTCTCACCCGCGAAGGCGTTTGAGGACCGAGCCGGCGCCGGCCGCGTCCCCACATCTCCGTACCATCCGACGCCCAGGCCGTGGGCTCGGCGTTCGCCGGCCCTTCAGAAGATCGGTCAAGTCGACGAATAGATAGCTAGACGGACGCCCCGGCATGGTCCCCAAACAAGTCACCCGCATCCGAGCGGCCGCTCCGCGTCTGTCCGACGCCAGCGCGCCGTCTATCATCGTGCCCGTCGGCACGCCTCCGAAAGCCGCCTTGCCTGCCGTGGGCTCGTACGAAATCTTGGGCGAGATCGGCGAAGGCGGCATGGGCAAGGTGTACCTGGGCCGCCACAAGCTGATCGGCCGAAAGGCCGCCATCAAGATCCTGAACCCGGAGATCGCCACCGACGCCGAGGTGGTCTCGCGCTTTTTCAACGAGGCGCGCGCGGTGAACGACATCCGCCACCCCAACATCGTCGAGGTCACCGACTTCGGTCAGTTCGGCGACTTCCACTGCATCGTCATGGAGCTCCTGGAAGGCGAGACGCTGGCGGCGCGTCTTCTGCGGGCGCGCACGCTGGACGAAGCAACGGTCATCCGCGTCGCGCGCCAGGTGACGTCGGCGCTGGGCGCCGCGCACGATCGGGGCCTGGTTCACCGGGACATCAAGCCGGAGAATATTTTTCTTTGCAGCCATCCTGACTATCCCGACTTCGTGAAGGTGCTGGACTTCGGCATCGCCAAGCTCTTGGCCACCGAATCGGCGCTGGGCCATCACACCAAGACAGGCGCTGTGCTGGGCACGCCATCGTATATGTCGCCGGAGCAATGCCTGGGCGAAACCACGCTGGATCTGCGCAGCGACGTGTACTCGCTGGGCATCGTGCTTTATCAGATGCTGACCGGCCAGGCGCCGTTCGCCGGCGAGACGCTGGGGCGGATGATCGTCTG
Organism: Polyangia bacterium; assembly: GCA_036268875.1. Classification (GTDB taxonomy): domain Bacteria; phylum Myxococcota_A; class Polyangia; order Fen-1088; family Fen-1088; genus DATKEU01. The sequence goes on from DATATI010000001.1 coordinate 31,888, forward strand.
CCACGTCAGCGAGGCGCCGGCGCCGCCGGTGGTGCTGAACCCGCGCGTGTCGCCGCTGATGAATCAGGTGGTACTGCGGACCCTGCAAAAGAAACCCAGTGATCGCTTCGCCAACATGAAAGACCTGCGCGATGCGCTCGAGGCCGTGCCGCTGCAGCAAAGGGCGTCGATGCTGGCGCCCGCACCCGCCCGCACCGCGCCCGCGCCGCGCGTGATGCCCGCGCACAAGCCTTCAGCCGTCACGCCGTCGACGGCGGTGGTGGTGCGCCCAGCCGTGCCGACCGCTTCCGGCCCGACGATGACCGCCGCCGCGCCGCCGCGTCCGAGGGCACCCGACGCCGGCCGCGATTTCCCGAGCCGCCTGGTGGGCCTGGTGCAAGAACGTCTGAGCGCCGGCACCATCGATATTCCCGCGCTGCCGCCGGCCACCGTGCGCTGCATGGATCTGCTGCGCCGTTCGAACCTGGGGTTCGCGGAAGCGGCGCAGGTGATCGACAACGCCCCATCGCTGCGCTCGCGCATCATGCGGCTGGCCAACAGCGCGGCGTTTCCGAGCTTGATGCCGGCGACCACGCTGGAGATCGCCATCGCGCGCCTGGGCACCGAAGGCCTGCACACCGCGCTGGTGGAATTTTCTGCGCGCGAAACCCTGGCCGGCAAGCACGCGCGAGTGAAGGAGGCCTTTCGGCGAAGCTGGCCGCACGCGCTTGGCACCGCCCTGATCGCCAGCCAGATCTGTCAGCACTTTGATCGCGAGGCGGACGCGCCGGCCGCGTACCTGAGCGGGATCCTCCACGACGCCGGCAAGCCGCTGGTGGGAACCCTGCTGCTGGAATTCGAGCAACAGCTGATCCGCGCCGGGAGCCGCAGCGTGCTCAGCGAGACGGCGTGGCTGGGCGCCATCGAGCGCTGCCACCGCGAGGCCGGCGCCCTGCTGGCGCGACGCTGGCAACTGGCGCCGGCGATTGCCGGCGCCATCGAAAACAGCGGCGCGTACGACGCCGCCGCTGGACGCGCTCTTCCCAACGTCGCGCGGTTCTCCGAAGCGCTGGCCAACCGCCTGGGCCTGGCCGTCGGCCCCACCGACGCCGCCGAGATCGACGCCGTCTGTGCCGAGGGCCGTCGCCTGCTGAAGATCGACGATGGCACCGAACGAACGCTGTCGCACGGTTTGAAAGAGCGCGCCATCGCCTTGGCCGCGATCCGCGGCCAGTAAGCGCCCGCGCGCCGAGGCGCGTTCAGCGTCCTGCCAGATAGTCGGCGTAGCGCAGCGGCCGCATGCGGGAAAGCAAACGTCCGAGCACTCGTTTGACGGCGCGTCGTTGCGAGGGTGGGTCGACGTCGACCGGGTGAACCGCGAGGCGGGTGTCGACGGCGGCCGAACGCGCTTGCAGGGCGGCGTAGATCGCCGTCGCCCGCGCTTCCAGCGCGCTCAGTGATCCCCAGCCAATCACCCGGCGGGCGCGCTTTTCGTCGCCGATGACGATGCCGTCGAACCGTTCGACGTAGTCAAAACCGGCAGCGGCCACCGCCCTCTCCGCCGCCGGCGACAGCAGCCAGGCGGGCGGTATGAAAGCGCGCGTGGCCGTCGCCAGCCCGGCCCGACGCAAGATAGCCGCGCCTTCGTCCAGACGGCGGCGGGCGTCGCCCTCGTCGCAGAGAAAGAATTCACCCTGGCCGCGGGCGAACACGTGGGCGCGGGCGAATCCACCTGGTGTCCAGGCTCGCCCGATCATCTGATGAGTCAGCCCGTGCATCACCAGATCCACGCCAGCATCGGCGACGGTCCGCAGCCAGCGCACCGTCTCGGCGTGTTCGTCGACGCGCACCTTCCCTTCGTGAAACGGGATCACGAACGCCGTCAGCTGCCCCGGCTGCACGCCGGCATCGGCCAGCAGCGCGTAGGCCCGCTGACACGCCTCCAGCGTCAGCGGCGAAACATCATGCAGCGAGATCAACAGCGCCGGCGGCGACGACGGCGCGCGCCCTAGGCCTGCTGCGTGAACGTCTTCCATATGCGGCTGAACGGAACTTCGTTCCAGCGGCGAATCATGGCGCGACGGCCGTTGATGCCCAGGTCCTCGGCGCGCTTGGGATCGTCCAGCATGCGGGCGATGGCGGCGGCCAGCGGTTGGGCGCCGAACTCGTAACATTCGGCGGACAGGCCGTGGGTGACGAATTCAGCGATGCAGGCATCGGCGGGGACCAGCACCGGCACGCCGCTGGACATGGCCTCCATGTTCACGAGGCCGAGGGTGTCCACCCGGCTGGCGAAAACGAACAGGCGCGCCGACGCATACAGCCGCTTGAGCGTGTCACCGCTTTGCAGTCCCACGAAGCGGACGAAGTCTTTGTTCTGGCAGGCGGTCTCAAGCATGCGGCGTTCCGGACCGTCGCCAGCGATGACCAGGATCGGCGGCTCCTTGCGGTTTTGCAGGCGCGCCACCGCGTCCACCACCATGGGCAGGTTCTTCTCCTCGGAGATGCGCCCCACGCTCAGCACCACCGGCCGCGTTCCAACGTCCAGGTTCAACACCTCGAAGATGGCGCTTGATCGATGAACGGGCGAAAAATGATCGGGGTCGATGGTGACCGGCATCAGGGACAGCTTGTCGGGATTGACGCCCATGTCGATCAAACCATCGCGCGAGCCCTGGGAGAAGGCGAACACCCGATCGGGCCGCGAATAGAACCAGGCCAGGTACTTGCGCACGGCCTGGGCCAGCATGGCGTTGCCGCCCAGTGGTTGCACCAACGCCGGCACCTCGGTGTGATAGCTGGCGGTCACCGGCAAGCGCAGCACCTTCGCCACCAGCAAGCCGACCACACCCATCGGCCCCGGCGTCGACAGCTCGATGTGGGAGATGCCGTGCTCCCACACCCAGCGAAGCGCATCGATCAGCGACGGGACGTAAAATCGGATGCGGTTGTAAAGCGGCAGCTGAAAGCTGGTCGACGAACGCAGCAGGTGAAAGCCGTGCAGCTCGTCGACGTGTTCGGGCAGCGGTCCACAGTGCGGGATCAGGACCTCGCGGCCTTCGGCGCGCGCTTGCTGGACGAATCGCTGGCACCAGGTCGAAACGCCGTCGACTTGCTCCAGCGAATCGCTGAAGACGGCCAGGCGTTCCTTGCGCGGTGGCACCGGCCAGGCGGTCCACTGTTCCCACACCCGACGCACCGCCAGCTCTTGCTTGCCGAAGTGATCGGCGGCGAAGAACACCGGGGCCGCGCTGACCAGGCCGCCCGCCAGATCGCGGACCGCGCCGAAGATGCGGTACAGATCAAAATCAAACGCGCCCGAGACCAGCTCGTCCAGGGCGCGGTTCATGACCGTGTCGCTGAGCCGGGCGATGCCGTCGATGATGCGTGAGTCGTCCTCGTGTGACGGCAGCTCGGGCACCTCGAGGATGTCGAGTTCCTTGCCCACCGGCAGGCCTGCGCGCTCTGCGCCGGACAGCAAGCTGGCCAGAAAACCGGAGACGGCGTCGTTCTGGTCCGTCGATCCGGCGCGCCCCGCCACCACATCGATCATCTCCACAAAAGGATCGCGATAGTCGCGGCGGTCGACCTGCCGCTGCTTCAGGTGATGATAGGTCGTGTGCTGAACACACAGGGCCATCGCATCCAGGTGCGCCTGCCGGCCGATCACGCGCGCCTCACCAGCCAGGCAGCGCTCCAGAAATTGCGTAGGCGAAAGCCCGTCGCCATCGACCTCGGTGTGAACGCCGGCGGACCGACGGTTGACGTGATCGTCGGAGCCGCCGGTGAACGCCTTGCGGTGCGGCTGCCGGCCAAGCGGCGCGATCCCGTGCTTGGCCGCCAGCCGGGCCAGCTGCTGGGCATCGAGGCCGCGCAACAGCGCCGGAAGGTCATCCTCGATGCGCTCGTCGGTCAGTCCGTTGACTGTTTCCAGCGTCGGAAACAACAGCAAGACTTTCTCGAAAAGATCAGCGGTCAGTTTGAAGTTCGGACTCAGCAACGGGTGCGCCAGGCCGTGCGCGATCCGTTCGCCGTTCAAATACTCGGCAAGCCGATAGATGCTGCCGCGCCGTTCCTGGATCAGGCCGTGCTGATCGGGTGTGATGTTCCAGGCCAGCACGTGCATCACGCAGCCGGTTTCGGGAAAAACCGTGGTGATTTCCTCGGACAGAAAAAAATCCGGGCGATCCAGCAGCTTCAGCCCGCCATCGATTGTGTCATGGTCGGTCAGTGTCACCAGCGACATGCCCCGGGCCTTGCACAGATCGTACTGCTGCACAGGATCGGCGAAGCTCTCCGGGCACCCGAAGAACTTCGTGTACCACTCTTCGCTTCCCACCGACGCGCAAGAGTGGAGGTGGAGGTCGCAGCGCATGGCTTTCATCGACACGGCAGACGAGACTCTATACACCGAGATCCCCCCCTTCAGCTAACTGCCGTGCAACTTCCGGGTCTGGTTGGCATCTTCTGGGGAGCGATGGCGCAGGACGGCACCGGGGGCTGGGACGAGGCCCAGAAGTTTCCGGAAAGAGCACCGATTGGATCTGACGTGGCTGCTTCATCGCCGGAGGCGTCCCTGGTGCTGGCGGCGACCGGGCCCACCGGCGCGCTGACACTGGCCCCCGCCGATCCGTACGACTCGGCGCCGCTGCCGTTCGATCTGGTCCTGATGGGTGCTGGCCTCAACGTGGCCAGCCGATCGATCGCCCGGGCTTTGTTCGGCTGGAAACGATACCCAGGCAAGGCCCAAGACATTTGCCGTGCGGTGATCGAAGATTGCTGGACCGGGGATTTCTTCGCTGGATCGACCGGGCACTTCAAACAGTTCTGGACCCGCGATCTGGCGATGTGTACGCCGGCGCTGTGCCGGATGGGGTTTCGCGATCGGGTGCTGCAGTCGTGGGCCTTCGGCCTGGACCGGTTCGCGCGCGCCGGCAAGATCACCACCACCATCTTCAACAGACGGTTCCCGCGCGACGTTTATGCTTACGCCTGTGATTCAGTTCCGATGACGTTGTTCGCCCTGCGCCACGTCGGCGCAAACGAACTCATCGTCCAGCACCGCGAGCTGCTGAGCCGGGAGATCCAGCGCTTTGCCGACACCGTGCTGGATCGCCAGCTTGGTCTGGCCCGCACCGACGGCTATTTCTCCGGGCCGCGCGACTGCATGACCGGTCGTTCGACGGTGTTCGCCAACACGATGATCGCCCTTCTGGCGCGACTTCTGGAAAGCGAGCCGCTGCTGCCGAACCCGTTTGGCGGTATCGATGCCCGCGCGAATATGCTGCGCCACCACTGGACCGGCGACTTCTTCCGCGATTCGCTGTGCCGGCAAGACCCGTCGGGCGACGGCAACATCTGGCCGTATTTCTTCGAGGTCTTCACTGACAAAGACATGCGGCGGCGGTCGTTCGCCACCCTGGAGGCGCGCGGGTTCACCAAGCCGATCCCGCTGCGCTATTTCGAACGCCGCCTGCCAGAGAGCGAGCTGCCGATCCCCAAGATGTTCACGCCCAACTACCAGGGCGACCCCAGCTGGATGCAGCTGGCGCCGGTTTATTTGGCGCTGTTGGCCGACATCAATCGCCCCCAGATGCTGCAGCACCGAGACCGCATGGCGCAATTCATCGAACGTGACGGCAATTACCTCGAGCTCTACACGCCAGAGGGCAAGCCGTACAAAGGCCGCGCGATGATGTACTACGCCGACGAGGGCATGATCTGGGCGTCGATGTTCCTCGACCTTTACGACCGATAAGGAACGAGCCCTGGCCAGGGCGGGTGGCCATCGTTAGATTGGGCCTATGGCCATCGCCAGCGTGAACCCGGCAACGGGTGAGACCGTCCGCGTTTTTGAAGCGATCGACGACGACGAGCTGGAGCGCCGGCTGCAGCGGGCGGCGCGGGCGTTCGAATCGTGGCGGCAACGGACGCTCGACGATCGCTGCCTGATGCTGCGCCGGGCAGCGGAGCTGCTGGAGCAAGAGACGTCGACGTTTGCCCGGCTATGCACGACCGAGATGGGCAAGCCGCTCACCGCGGCCGAGCAAGAGGTGCAAAAATGCGCGGCCGGCTGTCGTTACTACGCCGCGCAGGCGGATCGCATCCTGGCCCCGCAGGTGGTGCGGGAAGGCAGCGGCGTCCTGGAACGGATCGAACTGCAGCCGCTCGGCGTGGTGTTGGCGGTGATGCCGTGGAATTTTCCTTACTGGCAGGTGATCCGCTTCGCCGCGCCGGCCTTGGCGGCGGGAAACGTGGCCCTGCTCAAGCACGCCTCCAACGTCCCGCAGTGCGCGCTGGCCCTGGAAGATCTGTTCCGCCGCGCCGGCGCGCCGGATGGTGTCTTCCAGACGCTGCTCGTCGGCGCGCGCGCCGTCGAGCGCATCATTGCCGACGACCGAGTGGCGGCGGTGACCCTGACCGGCAGCGAAGACGCCGGTCGGCAGGTGGCCGCCGCGGCCGGCAAACACATCAAGAAAAGCGTACTGGAGCTGGGCGGCAGCGATCCGTTCATCGTCCTGCCCAGCGCCGACCTGGACGCCGCCGTCGAGACCGCGGTGAAGGCGCGCACGGTGAACACGGGTCAGTCGTGCATCGCCGCCAAACGGTTCATCGTCGCCGCCGGCGTCTACGATCAATTCGTCCCCCGTTTTGTCGCCGCGATGCAAGCCTTGCGCGTCGGCGATCCGCTTTCGCCTGACACTCAGATCGGCCCGCTGGCCAGCGCAGCCGGCGTCGAAGCGATCGAGGATCAAGTCGCGCGCAGCGTTCGCGCGGGGGCGCGGCTTTTGACCGGCGGAAAGCGCATCGGCACGCGCGGAAACTTTTTTGCGCCGACCGTGCTGGGTGACGTGCCACCCGACGCGCCGGTGGCGCGCGAGGAAACCTTCGGCCCGGTGGCGGCGGTGTTCCGGGTGCCGTCTCTCGAGTCCGCCATCGCCCTGGCCAACAACACCAGCTTCGGCCTGGGCGCCGCCGCCTTCACCCGCGAACGATCGGAAGCGGAACGGCTGGCGCGCGAGCTGGCGGCGGGCAGCGTGTTCATCAACAGCATGGTGGTGTCCGATCCGCAGTTCCCCTTCGGCGGGGTCAAGCACTCGGGCTATGGGCGCGAGCTGGCCGACGTCGGCATGCGGGAGTTCGTCAACCTCAAGACCGTGCGCATGGCCGGGCTTTAGGCCTCCGCTTCGATCTTTTTCAGGCGCCGCAGCTCGGGTACGCGCCAGCTGATCAGACCCACCACGCCGACGGTGATGGCGCCGCCCACCACCACCGAGGTCACCGTGCCGAGCAAGCGCGCCGCCACGCCCGATTCAAAGGCGCCGATCTCGTTCGACGAACCGACGAAGATCTGATTGACCGACGAGATCCGGCCCAGCATGTGCGTCGGCACCATCACCTGCATCATGGTGCTACGCACGAAGATGCTCAGCATGTCGGCGCCACCGCTGACTGCCAGCACGACCAGCGAGAACCAGAACGTCCGCGACAGCGCGAAGGAGATCATGCACAGACCGAACAAGGCCACCGCAGCCAGGAAGGTCGGCCCGGCTTTGCCCGTCGGCGGTCGTAAGGCCAGAAAAATGGAAACCGCCACCGCTCCCACCGCTGGCGCCGCCCGCAGCATGCCCAGCCCCTGCGGCCCGACGTGCAGGATCGAATCGGCGAACACCGGCAAGATGGCCACCGCTCCGCCGAACAGCACGGCCAGCAGATCCAGCGTCATCGCGCCCAGAAAAAGCCGCCGCTTGATCAAGAACGCCAGTCCTTCGCGCAGGCTGTCCAAAAGTGTGACGCTGGCGGCGGGCCGGGTCCGCGCAGGCACGGCGATGCGCCACACGGCGAGAAATGACGTCGCCATCAGCGCCGCGGCGATCAGATACGCGCCCTTGGCGCCCACCCAGGCGAAGAGCAGGCCGCCCAGCGCGGGACCGGTCACCGCCGACACTTGCCAGCTGCCACCGCGCCAGGCCACCGCCTGGGCGTAGAGATCGCGGGTGACCACTTCGGCGGACAAAGCGTTGCGCGCCGGCAGCAGAAAGCTGCGCGCCACCCCGCACAGAACGATCACGCCGTAGATGCCCCAGCGCAAAAGTGCGTGGTCGCCCGCCTGGGCGGCGATGGTGCCGCTCAAGACCGCCAGCAACCCGGCGCAGCCGCCCAGCACCGCCAGCGCGGCCAGCGCCACCTTTCGGCGATCCACGACGTCGGCGACGTGGCCGGCCAGCAAGGCCAGCCCGATGAAGGGCGCCGCCTCGGCCAGGCCGACCATCCCCAACGACAGCGGGTCGTGGGTGATGGCGTACATTTGCCAGGCCACCACCAGGCCTTGCACCTGCGCGCCCATGGCCATGGTCATCACGCTGACAATGAACCAGCGAAAACTTTTCACGCGCAGCGGAGCGAACGGATCGTGACGATGAGGAACCGGTGAAGCGACCTGCGACATCACGACCTAGAGTACGGTATGAATGGGCCCCTCCACCAACTGCCATCCGACGAGGTACGCGTGACTCTGGGAAAGAATTTTCGCCTTCCGCTGGACGCCAAACCCACCGCTTATCGCGCCACGCTGCGCATTGATCTAGGCGAGGGGCAATTCGCCGGGACCTTGGAGATCGACGTCGATCTGCAACGACCGCGCAGCATCCTTCACCTGCACGCCGTCGAGCTGACGCTCACCGCCGCGGTGGCCGTCACGGGCGGACGAACCGTGGCCGCCGTTGATTGCGCGGTCGACGTCGAGAGCGAGACGGTCACGCTGACCTTCGCCGAAGCGCTGCCGGCCGGCTCGGCGACGCTGCGCCTGCCGTTTGCCGGCAAGTTCAGCCCGGGCCTGCGCGGGCTTTATCGCGCCGGCGGCCTGGCCGTGACGCAGTTCGAAGCGGCGGACGCGCGCCGCGTTTTTCCCTGCTTCGACGAGCCAGCGTTCAAGGCGCGCTGGTCGATCACCGTCGACGACGTCCCGGCCGGGTTGGTGGCGCTGTCGAACGGCGTGGCCACCAGCGACACGGCGAACGCCGAGGGAAAACGCCGCGTGACCTTCGCGACCACGCCGCCGATGTCGTCGTACCTGGTGGCGCTGATCGTCGGCGAGCTGGCCGCCAGTCCGACCGTGGTGGAACGGGGCGTCTCGGTGCGAACGCTGGCCGTGCCCAGCAAGCGGCACCTGACCGCGTTCGCCCAGGAAGCGGCGGTGGCGGTGCTGCCCAAGCTGGAAGATTACTTTGGCCTGCCGTACGCCTTCGGCAAGCTGGATCAGATCGGCGTTCCCGACTTTGAAGCCGGGGCGATGGAGAACGCCGGGGCCATCACCTTCCGCGAGGTGGCGCTGCTGCTGGACGTGGCCACCGCGCCGCTCGGCGTGCAGAAGCGCGTGGCCGAGGTGATCACCCACGAGCTGGCGCACCAGTGGTTCGGCAACCTGGTGACCATGGTCTGGTGGGACGATCTGTGGCTGAACGAAGCCTTCGCCACCTGGATGGCCTACAAGATCGTCGACCAGTGGCGGCCGCAGTGGCGCATCTGGATGGACTTCGAGATCGGCAAGGGCTCGGCGCTGCTGCTGGACGCTTTACGATCGGCGCACCCAATACGCGCCGACATTCACAACGCCGAGGAAGCCGGTGAATCGTTCGACGCCATCACCTACGAAAAAGGCGGGGCGGTTCTGCGCATGATCGAAGGCTTCCTGGGCCCCGACGCGTTCCGCGAAGGCATCCGCCTTTACATGCGCCGCCACCGCGAAGGCAACGCCACCGCCGACGATCTGTGGAGCGCGCTGGCTGAATCCTCCGGGCAGCCGATCGTCGCGCTGGCCAATGGCTGGATTCGCCAGGTCGGCTATCCGCAGGTCACGCTGTCGGCGCCGCAGACCAAAGCCGCCGGCGCCGACGACGCGACGGTGGTGACGCTGTCGCAGCGGCGGTTCTTCGCCGATCCCGACGCGCGCGAAGACGGCCCGCCCACGCGCTGGCTGGTGCCGGCGGTGCTGCGCTTCCGCGACGGCCGCGGCGTGCAACAACAAGCCGTGCTGCTGGGCGAGGGCGAACAGACGGTGCGCCTGCAAGCGCAAGGTCCGGTGGCGTGGTGCCTGGGCAATGCTCAGTCGCGCGGTTTTTATCGCACCGCTTACGACGCCGGGTTGCGCCGCCAACTGGCGTCGGCCTTTGCCGAGCTGGAGCCGAGCGAGCGCATGGCCCTTCTGTCCGATCAATGGGCGCAGGTTCGCGCGCAGGCGGCGCCCATCGATGAATTCCTGGATCTGGTGGCTGCGGTGCGCGACGAATCCGACCACTTCGTCCTCGACGAGCTGGTGAACCGACTGTCGGTGATCGAACACCGGCACCTGGGCGACGAGGATCGGCCGCGCTTTCGATCATTCGTGGGAGACCTGTTCGCGGCGGCGTCCGAACATCTTGGCTGGCAGGCGGCGACCGGCGCCGGTGAAGACGACGAGACCCGCCTGCGGCGCGCGGCCCTGCTGCGGGCGACGGTCCTGCTGGCCCGCGCGCCGGCGGCGATCAACGAGGCCGAGCGACGGTTCATCAAACCGGCGGGCGTGGATCCCAATCTCCTCGACGTGGTGGTGACGGCGGCGGCCCGCACCGCCGACAGCGCCCGCTTCGAAGAGCTGCGCCGGCGCTCGCAGTCAGAAACCGATCCGGCGGCCAAGCGCCGCTACTTGCACGCTCTTGGCCGCGTCGAAGATCCGGCGCTGACCACCCGCGCGGTCGAGCTGGCGCTGTCGCCCGACGTGCCGATGCAGGACTTCACGTCCTATCTGAACGTGCTGCTGGGAAATCCGGTGACCCGCGACCAGGCCCTTGGCCTGGTGGTCGATCGCTGGGACGCCGTGCACGCCAAGGCCGACTCGCCGATGCTGCTGCGGCGGCTGGTCGAAGCGCTGGGCGTGTTGCCTTCGCGGCAACACCTGACCATCGTCGAGCGCTTTGTCGCCCAGCACCCCATCGACAGCGCCAAGCAAGCCACCGCCCAAACGCTCGAGCGTATGCGAATGGACGTCACCTTGCGCGAGCGGTTGATCCCGCAAGTGGCGGCCTGGCTGCGCCGGAGATCCTGACCACAAAATCATCGCGCGCTGCTGCAAAATTGTCGCGCGCGTGGATCGCGTTGTTGTACGCTTCGCCCGCTCGGCCTGCGACGTGGAGCGTTCGATGCCGCCTCAGAAGACACACACCGCGACTCATCACTCAGCCCCTCATCACTCAGCCCGGACCAAACCCAATCATCAGTTGATGGGAATGGTGGTCGCGTTCGTCACCGCGGGGGTGGTGTTCGGCATCGGCCAGTTGATCCTGCCGCAACCAGAGTGGGCCCGCGAAGTGCCGCAGCCGCCCGCGACCATTGGGCCGTCGGCCCAGCAGACGCCACCATCTCCGCCGCCGCCGCCCGCCCCGGTCGCTGCGGCAACCACGACGCCGCCGGCCGGGGCCATCCCGCCCGCACCCGCCGCCGCGCCACCGTCGACGCCGCCGGATCGAGCGGCTGCGCCGACGCCGCCGGCCGCGCCGGAAGCTGATCCGCCCGCGGCAGCCGAAGCCGCTCGCCGTCCCGCCGCCGAACGCAGCCGCGGCACCGACAAAGAAATTGCGCGCGCCGCCTGGCGCAAGAACCTACCGGACGTCACCGCCGACGCCAACCGCGCGTCGATCTTGATCCCCATCCGTGGCTCGACCGCCGGTTCGGCATATCACCTGCAGGACAACCCGAAGGCGGTGCTGATCACCCTGCCCAAGGCCGAATCGATGATCTCCATGGAGTTCTACAAGATCCGCCACGACGGATTCTTGAACCTGTGGATCAAGCACGACGATGCGCAGGGCACCACGCTGAAGGTAGTGCTGGGCGACGCCAGCGGCCCGCAGGTGGAGATCCAGGACGACTTCGTGCGCGTCACCGTGCAGAAGACCGCACCGGCAGCTTCCAGCGGAAACTAGTCAGGGCGCGGGCGGAATCGCCGCAGTCAAGGTGGGCTCGGCTGACCCGTGGCTGGCCAGCCAAGCCTCGATCTCGGCCACCTTCATGGGCAGGTGCTCTGCCGCGAAGCCGGTTTTTGCCCTGGTGGCCAGCGCCGTGGCCCGGTGGCGTTCGCGATGCGCGTCCCACAGCGCCTGCGCCAGCGCAAAGCGAGTCTCGGTCACACGCAGGGCGACGTTTTCCTTGGCCTCGCGGATGCGCAGCGCCCGTTCCAGCGGCGCCACCGCCTCGCGCGGCTCGTGCTGGTTGAGAAAGCTCTGCCCAATGCCAGTGAGGGCGTAGCCAAGATACGGATGGTCGCTGCCGAGCTCCCGCTCCCAGATGGCCATCGCCCGCTCGAACGACGCGCGTGCCTCGGTGAATCGGCCAAGGGCGTTCAAGATCTCGCCACGGTTGGAAAGCTGCGTGGCCAGATCCGGATGCGCGCTGCCCAGGGCCTTTTCAAGGATCGCGATGGCGCGATCCAGCGACTCCAGCGCCTCCTGATTGCGATCCATTCCTTGCAAGGTCAGCGCGGCGTTTCCCAGCGACTTGGCGATGTCCGGATCCTCGGACGGCAAGATTTTTTCTTTGAGCGCAATGGCCCGCTGGTACGCCAGCAGCGCCTCCTGCTGCCGGCCTTCCAGATCGTAGATCGCGCCCAGGTCATTCAGCAGCCACGCCTGCAGCCGTTCGTGGCCGCCGATGCGCTGGATGGCCGAATCGGCATAGCGCGCCCACGCTTCGCCCTGGGGATATTTTCCTTCCAGGTAGCCGACCGCCCACACTTCTTCGGTGGCGGCCTGGGCCTTCACCTCGTCGTGGCGCGACGACTCGGCGATGAGGTAGGCCTCTTCCAGCGAGTGCTCGGCGGCGCGCGGATCGCCGGACTTATGTTGAAGCACGCCCATCACCACCAGCGATTCGGCCAGCACCGGCTGATATTTCAGCGCGCGCGCCGCCTCGACCACGTCGGGGGCTTTGCGCATCGCCTCGGCCCAGCGGCCCGAGCCGTCAAGCGCCTTGATCTCCGACAGGCGGTGGCGAAGGTCATCCACCTGGGCGCGCGTCGCCGCGTCCTCGGGCGGCTTGACCAAAGCCCGTAGCAAGCCGACGTCCGCGCAGCGAGCCAGATCGGGAAGACCATTGGTGGCGCTGACGGCGTTTTCCACCACGGCGCCGGTGGCTTCGCGAAACACGCTGGTCAACGCCTTGATCCCGCCCAGGCGTTCGTTCAGGCAGGACATGCGTAGATCCAGCACCTCGGCTGATTGCTCGCCGCGGATCTGGGTGGCCACGCAGGCCTCGCGGTACATCTTCGTCCAGCCGATGACATACCCGTCCAAGGCGCGGCTGACGCTGGCGAAGACATCGGCGGCATAGGATTTCTTCGTGGCCATGAAGGCCTTGCGGATGGCGCCTTTCGACGGCGTCTCGCTTTGCCGACCGTTCGTGCTCAGCTCCCAAACGCCGGCCAGCCTGTCCGGGCCGGCGGAGCAGACGGCCGTCTTCGTCTGCGCGCTTTGATGAACGCCCACGCCCACCAGCAGCGGCAGCACCAGCGCGCCGGCCACTAACAAGCGATTGCGGCGGGTCTTGGCCGGATCGCGCTCCAGCTGGGCCAAGAGGTCGGCCATCGATGGGAAGCGATGGTTGGCGTTGGCCGAAAGTCCGCGTAGTAACACCTTGCGCAGCCACAACGGCACGCGGCTCTGCGGCGGCGGATCGTCGAGGATCCCCTGCACCACATTCGCCGTCAGGACCATCATCGTCTTGCCCGAGAACGGCCGCTGGCCGTAGAGCCCTTCGTACAGGGCGACGCAAAAGCTGAACTGATCGCTGCGCGCGTCGGCGCCAGTGCCCAAGAATTGTTCGGGCGACATATAGGCCGGCGTTCCCATCATCGCCCCGGTGCGCGTCAACACGGCGTCGAACGCGCCCGACGTCGTCGACGCCCCGAACTCGACCACCGTGGGAATGGATTTGCTGGTGTTGCCGCCGGACAACACCAGTGTTGATTGCAAGTCGCCGCCCGGCACTGTTGTCGTTGCGTCGACCGTCAGGCGCGACGGCGTCTGCCGTGACGCCATCAACCGCGACGCCGTCTGCCGCGTGGTCTCGCCGATGGAGACGGCGTTCAGCTTTTCCGTCGTGCTTCCGCGCTCGCCCACCTGGCGCGCCAGCCCGAAGTCCATCACGCGAACCTGGCCATCGCTGCCGACCATCACGTTGTCGGGCTTGAAATCGCGGTGGACCAGGTCTTTTTCGTGAGCGGCAGCCAGCCCGCGGCCCGCCGCCAGGAACACTTTCAAGACCTCCTGCCAGCGGCGCTTTTCCGCCTGAAGCCAGTACGAGACAGTGTTGCCCTCGACGAACTCCATGGCGATGAAGACTTCGTCGTGGAAGGTGCCGGCGTCGAAGACCACCACGACATTGGGATGGGACAGCTTGGCGATGGCCTGGGCTTCGCGCAGGGTGCGCGTTCGACCCTCGCTGAGGGAGACGCCATTGCCGGGCCGGACGCGCAGCAACTTGACCGCAACCTTGCGATCAAGCTCTGGATCATAAGCGGCATAGACCTCACCCATGGCCCCCTTCCCCACCAAACCAAGCACGACGTAACGTCCAATGCTCGACCCGCGAGCCGGCGGCTCCGCCGAGGGCGGTCCCAATGACGCTTCGACTGCCATGATTTGAAATGGACCTTGCGCCCAAGGAATCGGCGGGCAGCCGCCGATCGTTAAGGTGATGGCATCTTTAGGGCCAAAACCGCCGCCACCCGCGTCATAAGCAAAAAACCCCTTGAAAGTACGCTAACAAGCCACCGATAATGACACCTCAGTCCCCGTCGCACGTGGAGGTCCGAATGCGGTCGAGGCTCCTCTTTCTTGGCGCCGCTTTTTTTTCTGGGCTGGCCGTCAGTGGCGCAGCGATGTCCGGCGCGTCAGCCGCCAGCGCGAAAAGCAAAGCGGCGGCGAAGAAGGCTGCTGCTACACACGCCGCGGCCGACGCGACGAAGAAGAAGCCTGCCGAGCTTCTGATCGACGATCGGGCGATCAACAAGCAGATGCAGTGGGAAGACAAAGTCATGGGCTCGGACGCGGCCAAGAAGGCCGAACTGGCCAAGATCGCGCGCGCTCAGGCCATCACCAAGGCGGCGGAAGCTGCCGCGGAAAAAGCCGCTGCCTCTGCGCCGCCGCCGGCCCCGCTGGCCGCGGCCAAACCGAACAAGTCGACGGTCAATTTGCCGTCGTTGGCCGACGAAGGAGACAAGAGCAAAAGGGACGAGCGCGGGGCCAAGAACCGCGAAATTTCGCCGCGGCTGTCGACCACGGAAGCGACCGCAGTCGTTCCGCCGCCCAAGCCGGCCGACGACAAGTTCATCGACAAGATCATGGCCAGCGAGGGCAAGAAAAAAACCGTCGCTACCAAGACCCCAGGCGACGGCGAGCTTGAGCAACTCCTGACCAAGGAGAACGACAAGGCGCCTGGACAGAAGCGCAGCAAGGTCAAGCGCAAGGACAGCGTCGACGATCTTCTGGAGAACGCCTCCAAAGCGCCGGTGGCCGCCAAGAGCGGACGCAACGCCGACGTGGATGCCATGGAGCCGCTGGCGACGCCACCGCCCTTGGCGCCGGTGGCTGTCAAAAGGCCCATGGCGGTCAAGCACGACGACGGCATCATCCATGTCGTGCAAGGAGCGAATTACTCCGCTCCCGGTGCGGCACGATCGGCCGCCGCTCCCACTATGATCAACAAGCAAGAGACCGCCATCAAAGCGACCAACTGGAAAGATCCCTTCGCCGACAATCCGTCGGCGCGCAAGATGGCGTCCACCTTGCCTGCGCCGGCCACCACGCGCAGCGCCCCACCCGCGCCGCGGATTGAGAAGGCGGCGTCGGTGGCGGCCAGCCCACCCGCGGCCGCCGGACGAGCCAGCGGATGGAAGGATCCCTTCGCCGATCCGTCCGACAGCGGCAAACCGCGATCGGCGCCCGTCCAGACCAAGGTCGAGCCGAAGCGGAAAGCCGTCGAAGCGCCCAGCCATGCGGCGGGCTGGAAGGATCCCTTCGCCGACAATGGATCGGAACGCGGAACGGCCCTGTCCGATTCACGCCACCGGGAGCTGTCGACGTCCGCTCCCAGCGCGGTCGTCGCCGATCCACCCGAGTCAAAATGGAAGGTCGCCGCACGCCACCCAGTTGCCCCGAAAGCCAGGGCCGCGACGGTCGACGGCCGCTCGCGCTGGTCGGTTCTGAAGAAACGCTAAAGCCGCTCTTCTGCTGCGCGCTGTTCGTGTTCGACCAAGACGCAACTGGACGATTTCGTCTCGGCGGAGATTTTTGAGACGCGCCGCGTTTGATCGAAAGGATGTGCGCTTAATACTGGAAATCACTAGCTGATTCTGGTGATTCTGCAAGCGGCTAGCGATTTGCGATAAATTTTAATAGAAACATAAAAAAGTAACTCAGGTTACTTAGTTTCTATCCGAAGTACTTGGGTGATGCGAACCACACGAGTACTTCTGAGCTCTCTCCTCGCAGTTCTCTTCTCGTCGGCAGTTTCAGCCCAGACGCTGGCGCCGACCGCAACCGCTCCGGAAGCGAACACCGCTCCGCCGGAGACCGTGTCGGTCACCCCCGAACCGGCCAAGACGGACACCCTGCCGACGATCGGGCTGATGGTCGACGCCGGCCTGCCCGACGGGATGAACGGGTCGCTGATCTTTCGCCCCACCAGCTGGCTGCGCACGCACGCGGGCGGCAGCTACAACCTGATCAGCTCGGGCTTGCGTGCCGGCGTCGCGCTGATTCCCTTCGGCTCCGGCCCGTCGCTGACCCTGGAGGGTGGCCACTACTTCGACGGAAACGCCAACGGACTGGCCAAGAAGTTCGCCGGCGCGTCTTTCAAGGACAACGCCCTGCTGGAGCGCATCGGTTACGACTATGCCAACGCCCACCTGGGCCTCGAGTTCGGTTCGCAGCGGGTGACGTTCTACATCCATGGCGGCATGAGCTACATCCGCGCCTCGGTCCACAACGTGGACCAGGTCGTTCAACAGCAAGCCGCCTCCAGTGGTCTCGGCGGCAGCGACACGACGGTCAGCGTGAAACAGGATCCGGTCATCAAGGCTTGGACACCGTCGGCCAAGCTGGGCCTCATCGTCTACCTCTGGTAATCGCCATGAAAAACAAGACCACCAAGAGCAACACCTTCTCGGGGATCCTCTTCGCCACGGTCGCTGCCGCGCTGGCCACCGGTGCCTCCGG
Organism: Polyangia bacterium; assembly: GCA_036268875.1. Lineage (GTDB taxonomy): Bacteria > Myxococcota_A > Polyangia > Fen-1088 > Fen-1088 > DATKEU01. The sequence continues at coordinate 49,116 of DATATI010000001.1, forward strand.
CTGCGCCCTCTCGGTCGAGGCCGACGTGCCCGAGATCGAGGTGACCAAGAAAGACATCGCTTTTGCCGGCGTGCCGATCGGCGCCGCGCTGGGCGACGTGTCCATGACCAAGAGCTTCTCGCAGAAGCACACCGCGCTGGAGCTGCCGCAAGGGCTGACCACCGAGGTGCACGCCATCGGCGTCACCCTGACGGCGAAGAGCGGCGTCACCGACTTTAGTTTCATCCATATGCTGCGGCTGACGATGGCCGACGAAAATAACCAGGCCACGTCGGTCGAGCTCATCAACTACGAGCAACCGACCAATGCCGCCCCCAGCGCCACGTTGACCATGGTCAGCGCCAACCCGGCCAATGCCCTCAAAGAGTGGATGTCCGATTCGGCCATCTTCACCATCGACGTGGCCGGCACCCTGCCCACCGGCGATTGGTCGGCGGACGTCACCATGAAATTCGGCGGCTCGATCAAGTACTCGCGCTAGCGCCGCGCCGGCCGGTCGGCTATACGATGGCGGTGGACTACTTTGCCATCATTCATCAATTCGCCCGCACGCTGAAGAACCTGGACGTCATCTTGGACAAGGCGGCCAAATCTGCCGAGGGTCGCAAGTTCGACGTGAACAACTTCTTCGCGCATCGCCTTTACCCTGACATGCTGCCGTTCTCGGCCCAGGTCCGCATTGCCTGCGATTCAGCGAAATCAGCGGCCGCGTTCCTCAGCGGCAAAGAGCCCCCGCCCCATGAAGACAACGAAACCACCGTCGCCGAGCTGCGCGGTCGGATCGCAAAGTGCGTGGCATATTTGGAGGCCTTCACCGCGGCGGACTTTGCCCGCACCACCAACCAGACCCGCATAGTGCTGCCCAATCGCCCGGGCAAGCATCTGCTGGCCGACGAATATCTGGTGGCGCGCCAGATCCCGAACTTCTATTTTCACGTCACCACCGCCTACGCGCTGCTGCGCCAGGGCGGCGTCGAGATCGGCAAGACCGACTTTCTCGGTCCGCTGAACTTCATCCAACCATAACGCGAATGACTACTTGGCGGGTTTGGCGGCGGCCGGTTTGTCGCCGCCCTTGACCTCGACCGTGACGGCGCTCATCCGGTATTCGATGGTCACCTTGGCGCCGACCTTCAGGTCGCCGGTCACCTTGGTGTCCTTCGAGCGGGCGATCTCCCACTTCTCTTTGCCCTTCTGTACGACGATGGTGTCGTCGCTGACCTCCAGCACCGGGCCGGTCACCTGATAAGTCTTCGGCGCACCGGCGAAGGCGGCGCCGGCGTTCAGGAACAAAGACAGAGCCAAGACGCTGAGCTGCTTCATATCGATCTCCTCACGGGTTCGGTTTCGGTGCGCGCATTTCAGCACAACGCTTTCAGGGACGCACGCGCCGACTGCGACCGCGCCTACGATCGGACGATGGGCAGCGCCCGCACCACGGCGTCACCGCAAGCGATGCCAATCCCCGCGGCAAGTCCCAAAAGTGCGATCCCGGCCAACCACCAGATCTGGCGCGCGCGCGCTGGCGGCGGCGCCAACGGTCCCAGCAGACGATGCACGCGTCTCAGCAAGGCGTTCTCCTCACCGGTGAGAAAGGCCGCCGCCCGCGGCGCGGCGGTCGCCCGACGCCAGCGAGCGGCACCGACGATGGCGCTGGCCAGATCCGCGCCTCGCACACCGGCGTAGCGCGCTTCCTCGTCGCGAGCCAGCTCCAGCGCCGTGGCCCACGCTTGCCATCGATCGCGGGCGGCGCGCGCCGGCCATTGCAGATCGGTGGCGATCTGGGCCAGGAACACCCGCAACGGATCGCGATGGCGCACGTGCGCCTGTTCGTGCGCCTCCGCCGCAGCGACGGCGCGCTCGTCGATGGCGCGTCGGAAATCGTCGCTGATGATCACCCGCGGCCGCCACAGGCCCACCGCGACGGCGGCGGTTTCGCGTTCGGCGCCGCGCAGCGCTTGCCAGGCCCGCCAGAAGGCGCGCAGCCACACCAGCGCCACCGGCAGCGAGGTCCACAAAGCCAGCGGCCGTACGATCTCGTCGGTGCGCCCGGGTTCTTGCAACGCCCAGCCGATCAGCAGCGCCAGGGCCAGCGCCGATGGGATCAGCGGCAACCACAGGCGCCGCCAACAGCGACGTTCCATTTTCTGGCCGCTGGGATCGCTGACCGCGCGGGCCGGCAACGCGCCGAACAACCACCCCAGCGCGCCGCACGCGCTGAGAGCCAGCGCGCAGAAGACCAGATTACGATCCATCACCCTCGCCCTCGCCGCCGCCCTCGGCCGGACCCCCCCGGGCCTTCCGTCGCGCCTCCAGCGCCGCCGCCAGATCGTCCAGCAACCGAGGATCGATGGCCTCCACGGCGTCCACCAACATGGCCAGGGCGGGCCGCGGCTCTTGCCCGAAGAGTCCGTTCAAGGTCTTGGCCACGCGCGCTTGCTCGACCTGCTGGCGCGGGGTGCAGGCGGCGAACACGAATACCCGCGCCCGCCGTTCGCGCGTCACCAGCCCCTTGGCCTGCAAGCGATCCAGCACCTTGGCGGTGGTGGTATAGACCAGATCCAGCGGAACACCGACGCGATCGTGAAGGTCCCGCCCGGACAGCGGACCCAGCTCCCACAGCGCGACCAGCACCGCGTATTCCAGCTTGCCGCCCGGGACGGCTGATTGGTCGTCCGTCGTCACGACCGCCACGATAGCACGGCGTCCGCGACGCAGCGCTTGCCGCCCGGCTCTCGTCTTCTATCGGCCCATGGCCCAGAGGAGGCCGGGGATGACGTGCTGATCCACCAACGGCGGCATCATCCAGATCTCGTTCGAATGCCCCAGCGCCGTGTAGAAGATCCGCCCCGCCCCTTCCTCGCGGTACCACGACACCGGGCGATGATCCGACGCGCAGGTCAGGACCACCTGATTGTCCATTCGAAACCGAGTGAACGAATAGATCTCGTCCATCACGTTGAAGTTGGCCGGCAGCATCGCCACCGACGGATGATTGCCCTGCTTGGTGCAAGTCGCAGACATGAAGTCGCCCGGGTGACCGGCAAAGTCGGCGCCCAGCAAGCCGACATAGGTTTCGGAGTTGTCGCTGGGATCGTCGTAGGCGTGAGTGGCGTTTTCGATCCCCACCAGCGCGCCGCCATTTTTCACGTAGGCGGCCAGCGCGTTGATCCCGACGGTGCCGGGACCGAACGGCTCGCCTGTGGTGGCCAGCAAAATGACCGCGCCGTACGGCGCCAGACCGGCGTCGGTGAACTTGGTCGTGTCCTCGCTGGTCTCGGTGGTCAACCCGGCCAGCTTGGCCGAACGGCCGATGAAGTCTGCGGCCACCGGGATCGAATCGTGCCGCTGTCCGGTGGTGCGCGTGTAGATGAGCACACGGGTGGATCGCGCTGCCCCATCGCTGGGCGACGACGCGTCGACCGCCGGCTTCACCGAGGCATCAACGGGCGCGGTTTCGGGCGTCGTCCCGCTGCCCGCGTCGACCGGAACCGAATTTCCGCCGCTGCCCGACGGCGAGGTCTCGACCGCCGGCGGGGCTCCTCCATCGGGCATGGACCCAGACGTGCCGCCGCTGCCGCCGTTGGGCGCACCAGAGTCTATCGGCACCGTCCCCGGTGCCGGCGTTGAAGAGCTGCACGCCCCACCCACCCACGCCGCCAGAATCCAGAAAGCGTAAAGACCCCGCATCTGTCGGCCTCCCGGCGCTTGGCGCAACGGAAGGTACAATCCTACAGCGAATTCAGGTACGCGACCAGATCGCTGATTTGCGGCTGGGTCAGCTTTGACGTAGCGCCGTGCTTGTCGCCGCCGCCGCAAGTAGCGGTGAAGCGATCGGCCAGCGTTTGGGCACAGCCGTTGTGCATGTACGGCGCGCGGTAGCTCAACCCGCGCAGAGTCGGCACCTGAAAGGCCCGGCCGGTTCCCACGTCAACGGTCGTGTTGTTGGTGAAGGCACCGCCAGTGTGGCAACTGACGCACGCGCTGCTGCTGGTTTGATTAAACACCGTTCGCCCGCGCTCGACTGCGTCCGGATCGGCGGGCGCGTCGTGTGGCAGCGAGGGCACCCGATCGAGCCATTTGCCGAGGACGTCAATGTGGTCGGCGTCCAACTGCGGTCCGCCCATTCGGCTGACAAAGACCACGTTCATCAGATGGCTCATGTCCGGCAGATCGCCATTCCAGTGAAACGGCGCCGTGGTGGTCACGCCGCCGCGCAGGTTCTGGGTGCGCCGCGCCTGTGGGACTGATGGATTCGTCGAGTCGACGAACTGCCAGACGCGACCGTCATCGCCGCCTTCCGGATGGCACGAAGCGCAGGCGATCCCACCGCCCGCGTTCGCGTGAAAGATGCCGTGCCCGGTGTCGAGGCGACTGTCGCGCGATAACAGAATCGGCGCGTCGCCGCTGGTGACGATCTGAATAGTGGCCGGCTCTCGCGTCTGTACCAGGAGATGGCCGGTGGGATCGTACGCCACCGCCACCGCCTCACCGGTCGGCTGGGTGATGAAGCTGACCGTGTCGGACAGGACGTCGCCCGGCTGGCGCGCCGGCGGCGGGGTCATCATCGTGGTCATGGTAGGCGGCCCTGAAACGGTGGTGCCACCGCAGCCGCCGTTGTCGACGGGGTTCATCACGTTCGTCATGTCCATCATCACCACTTGCCCCTCCGACGGACCTTGCCGTGACTGGCGCGCGTTGCCGGCAGAGATCAGCGCCGCCTGCTTGCGATCCGGCGACACCGCCAGATCCACCGGCAGCACCGCCTGCGAGACCGCCGCCGACGGCACCGGCGAGCCCAGCGGACCGACGTTGCTGACCGCGCTTTGCACGATGCTGGAGCAACCACCCCCTTCATAGCCACCCGGCTGCGTGTCGACGACGCCGGTGCTGGCGCGCTGGTGCACCATCAAGGTGTTGCCGGGCGAGAGCTGAACCAAACGCCAGGCCACCGACGGTTCCATCTTCACCATCGGCGGACCGGACATGGTTTTGAAAATGGCGTTCGACGACGGCGGCGTCGTTCGTTGGGTGATCACGCCTTGCTGGTTCACCGACAGGACCTGGGCGCTGCGGAACCGACTGACCAGCAACGTGTCGCCATCGACGACCACGTCACGTAGATCGCTGTCCAAAGTCAGACGACGGGTGATGGCGCCATCGGGCGCGGGCGCCAGCGAGACCAGCGTGCCGTCGGCGCAGGCCACATGAAGCAAGTCCTGTTTGGCATCATAGGCCACGCCGCGCGGCGTGGCGCAGACAGCGCGCCGGCCGGTGATCGTCCCCGCCGTCGGATCCAGCGTGACCAGCGCGCCGCCTCGGCGCAGGACCACGTGCACGCGACCGGCGGCATCCTGTTCGACGCGGCCGGGTTCATCGCCCGGTTGCAGCGGCAACGTGGCGACCAGCGTCTCCTTGCGATAGTCGACAACGTAAATCTGGTCGCGATCGGGATCGGAGGCGACCGCCGTGCGGCCATCGGCGAGAACGCGCAACGTGCCGCCGCTAATCGCCGGGATCGCTTGCAGGGCGCTGTGCGCGTCTTCGAAAGAAGGCTGCAGTCCGAAGGGTGTCCTGACGCCGGGGGGGACTGGCCCCTGGTCGGGCGGGGGCGGCTGTTCAGTGACGGTGGCGGTGGAACCGTTGACGCCGGGAATGCAGCCCGAGACCAGCGCTGCGGCGATCAAACCACCACCCGCGCAAGCGGCCCGCTGCAACCGCGCTGACACCGTCGGGCCCACCTTCGCCGTTGATCGCATCGCTGACCTCCGCGGACCAGTCTAACGCCGTTTTGCTATCGCCAATCAGAAACCAGCACCCAGCGTGACACCGCGCACGCCCCCCGGCCCCAGCATCGGAAGCAGGCTGTAATGAAGCTCGTCAGCGTCGCGCCCGGCCCCTTCGGTGGCGACCCTGGTCGGGCGATCGTCCAGCATCAGGTAACTCGCCGTCAGGCCGCCCGCAGCGCCCAGCGTGGCCGCCACCAAGAACGGGCGTTCCGACCAGTCTCGCGGCGACACCAGATAAAGAAGTCCGGCCGCGGCCAGCCCGCCCGCCGCGGTGCTGAGATCGACCAGCACCGATTGCCCGACGGAGAAACTGGTGCGGGCCACCAATCGATCGCCGATCACCGTCCCGGCCAGGCCGGCGACCATGATCGTCACCGCCGTTTGTCGGTTCCGCGCGTTGAAACCATCGGCGGCGGCGATGCCGGCTAGGACCCCGACCAGGCCGGACGTTCGCATGACCTCGGCGTCGCCCCAGGTGTTGTCGCGATCGCTGGCCAGCCAGTATCCGCCCGCCAGGCCGGCGGTGGTGCCCAGCAAGGCGCTGGCGCTGATCCGGCGCGCCTGCCCGTCACGCGAATTGGCGTCGTCATTGAACCCGAACAAATATGCGAACCCGAACCCCAGACCCAGGCCGAAATCACCGCCCACGCCGACGGTGTGCGCCTGGCCAGGGGACAGCTTCGCGCGTTCGGCCAGGACCGTGCCGGTGGTCAAGCCAAGGAGGCTGCCGACCAACAGGCTGCCTGCGAAGACGCTGTACTGGTTGCTGCTGGAAACGTCGCCAGCGACCAGCGCAGCCATCAACTGCCCGAGATAAGCGCCGCGGGTTCCTGCCCAGAACGCCAGGTTGGCCTGCCCGGCCGACACGTCGTCACCGCGGGTGGCGAGAAACGGCAGCAGAAAACTGCTGGCCGCGCCGACCATGTACAGGCCCACGAACGTGCGCGGCGATTCGCCGGTGCGCACGCCCAGCGCGCCCGGCAGGGTCCAACCGTAAAGACCGAGGCCCAGCAGCGAAGTCGTCAGCAGGAACGGAATGTGGCCCGTGTTGTCGGTGGCAACGACCGGTGCCGCGGCAGGCGCGGTGGACGGAAGGGGCGCGGCAGCGACGGGATTCACCGGCCCGGGCGGTGGCACTGCCGCCTGGCGGGCCAGGCGCAAGGCATGCACCCGCGCCGCGAACGAAGCGGCCACGGCGCGCGCCGCCGGATCACCGCCCAGGCCGGCGGCATAGGCGAAAGCATTTTCCGCGTTGAAGAGGTCGCCGGCCACCAGAGCCCTGAAGGCGATATCGAAGACCACCTCGCGCTGAACAGCGGCAGCGTCAGACGGGGCCGGCGCGGGTGTGGACGGCGGCGAATCGTCAGCGGCCAGAACAGGCGACGCGAGCAAGAGGTTCGCGACGGCTGCACCCGCGAGGACCAAGCTGACGTGGATTCGCACTTGCCGCTAACATAACGTGGCTGGCGATCTTATGGCCAGGGTGGAACCGCCGGTGCCGGCAACGCGCGGCGGTCGTAAGATGGCCCGGCGATCATGAGCCGCTCCCGAGCGCCTTCGTCGTCGAGTCCCGCGCTGCCGGATTTTGTCCCGCAGCTGGCCACGCTGGCCAAGGATCCACCGACCGGCGACGACTGGCTGCACGAACAAAAGCTGGATGGTTATCGCATCGGCTGCCGCGTCGACGACGGGAAGGTGCGGCTTTTCAGCCGGGCCGGCCTGGATTGGACCGCCAAGTTTCCCGGGATCCGCGAGGCTGCCCAACGCTTACCGGTCGAGCAGGCCTTGCTGGACGGCGAGGCGGCGGCGGTGTTGCCAAGCGGCCTCACCAGCTTTCAGGCGCTGCAAAATTCATTTCGTGGCGACGCCAGCGTGCCGGTGATCTACTTCGCGTTCGATCTTTTGTTCTGGAACGGCCGCGACGTGGGCGGGCAGCCGTTGCACCAGCGCAAAGCGCTTTTGAAACGGCTGCTGGATGCCAACGGGGGCAACGTCATTCGCTATTCGGATCATGTCGTGGGAGACGGGGCAGCGTTTTTGCGCGCCGGTTGCCGCATGGGCATGGAAGGCATCGTCAGCAAGCGCCAGGACCAGGCGTACACCCCCGGCCGAAACAGCGGCTGGTTGAAGATCAAATGCATCAAACGGCAAGAGCTGGTGATCGGCGGCTTCACCGATCCAGAAGGATCGCGGCGCGGGATCGGGGCGCTGCTGGTCGGCTATTACGACGACGACAAACGGCTGGTGTTCGCCGGACGCGTCGGCACCGGCTTCACCGAACAGGTGACGCTGGATCTGCGGCGGCAGCTGGACGCGCTGGAACGCCAGCAGCCGACGTTCGTCGCCGGACCGCTTTCGGGATTGCCCAAAAAAGGGCTGCACTGGACCAAGCCGACGCTGGTGTGCGAGGTGGCGTTCGCCGAATGGACCGGCGACGGCAGCCTGCGCCACCCGTCGTTCCAGGGACTGCGCCTGGACAAAAAGCCGACGGACGTGGTGCGCGAAGTCCCCGGCTAACCACCGAGGGGCCGGCGACGGCGCGCGTGCTATCGTCGTCCTCGCCATGAGCCGCGACCACTACGCGCTGACCATCGATGGTACCCACCACGTTCAGCTGGATAAGGTCGACCCGGCCGACAGCGCTGGCGTCGACAAAGAAAAAGGCCACGCACTGCTGGAAAAGCTGGGCAACGAATACGCCGAGCTAAGCAACCTTTTGACCTACGCCGGCCAGCACGCCTTGCTGGTGGTCCTGCAGGGACGCGACGCCTCGGGCAAGGACGGGGCCATCCGCAAGATCTTGGAGTTCTCCAACGTGCAGAACGCGCACGTGGCGCCGTTCAAGATACCGACCCTCGAAGAGAAGGCCCACGATTTCCTGTGGCGCGCGCACAAGGTGGTCCCGCCGCGCGGCCACATCGGCATGTTCAACCGGTCGCACTATGAAGACGTCATCGCCGCTCGCGTCCACCACCTGGTGCCCGAACGGGTCTGGAAGGGACGTTTCGAGCACATCAACGGGTTTGAAAACTTGCTGCGCGATGCCGACGTGATCGTGCTGAAGTTCTATCTGCACGTCAGCAAGAAGGAACAGCGCGAGCGTCTGCTGGCCCGCGAAAAGGATCCGCGCACCGCCTGGAAGCTGAACCCGGAAGACTGGCGCGAGCTGGCTCTGCTGGACGAGGTGAACGCTGCCTATCACGACGCCATCGACAAATGCAGCAGCCGTGCCCTGCCCTGGTACATCGTCCCGGCCGATAAAAAGTGGTTTCGCAATCTGGCCATCATGCAGCGCCTGGTGCTGGCGCTGCGGCCGTACCGAAAGATCTGGCTTGCCGCGCTGAAGGAGATGGGCCGGGCGGCGATGAAAGAGATCCGGGCGCTGCACCGGCAGACAAATCAGCGGGCCTGAGGCGCCGCCGCGGTCAGCGGTACTCTTCCAGCAGCTTGTTCAGCGCGGCGCTGCCGGGGCAGAGCTTTTCGTACGGGATCTGGGTCAGCGGCGCGTCGGGCGTTTTGTTCATCTCGTGCATGTCGGCGCGGTCCTCGTCGAGATACAAAAGCCCGGTCGGCACCTCGCCTTTGCCCTGGTGCTCTTGCAGGTACGCGGACACCTTCTTGGCGTCGCGCGGATCGTAGTCGGCGGCGACCTTGGTGAAGCGCACCACGCTGCCGTCGTGAAGGGTCACGCTGGTGGCGCTGCCGGCGTCGTAGTCGGCGGTGATCTCTTCGGCGTGCGGCACGAAGTCCGATTGCACCACCTGCATGAGGTGCTTGCGCGTGTAGAGATAACTCTTGGTCGAGCCTTCATGGTCGTTGAAGGTCACGCACGGCGAGATGACGTCGATGATGGCGAACCCGCGGTGCGAAAGCCCCGCCTTCAGCAGCGGCACCAGCTGGGCCTTGTCGCCCGAGAAGCTGCGGGCCACGAACGTCGCGCCCAGGTTCAAGGCCAGCATTACAGGATCGATCGGGCTGTACTGGTTGGCGTCGCCCTTTTTACTTTTCGAACCGACGTCGGCCGAGGCGGAGAACTGGCCCTTGGTCAGGCCGTAGACGCCGTTGTTCTCGATGACGTACAGCATGTTGACGTTGCGGCGGATGACGTGGGCCAGCTGGCCAAGGCCGATGGACAGCGAATCGCCGTCGCCGGAGATCCCGATGTACTGCAACGATTTGTTGGCGGCGTTGGCCCCGCTGACGATGGACGGCATGCGGCCGTGCGCCGAGTTGAAACCGTGCGCCCCGCCCACGAAGTAGGTCGGCGTCTTCGACGAGCAGCCGATGCCGGAAAGTTTCGCGATCATGTGCGGCGGCGTGGCCAGCTCGTAGAACGCCTTCACGATGGCGGCGGTGATCGAATCGTGGCCGCAGCCGGCGCACAGCGTGGACATCGACCCTTCATAGTCGCGCACGGTGAGACCGATTTCATTCGGGCGCAGGTGCGGGTGCAGGACGGCTGGTTTTTTGATCGACGGCATGGCGACTAACCCTCCAAATGCCCAAGCTGGCTGGTGACGCCGTCGATGACGTGACGGCTGGACAGCGGAAAACCGCCGTACACCAAGATAGGCCGCAGCTTTTCTTTCTTCACCGACGTCTCCATGGTCAAGAGCGTGCGCAGCTGGGCGTCGCGGTTCTGCTCGACGACGAAGATGCGCTCGTGGGCGGCCAGAAAAGCCTCGACCCGATCGTCGAAGGGGAAGCCGCGCACGCGCATGTAGTCGGCGATGATCCCGCGTTCGGCCAGGGCGTCGACCGCCTCGCGCACGGCGGCGTCGCAGCCGCCCAGCGAGATGATGCCGAAGCTGGCGTCGGGTTGATTGCGAATGATCGGGGCCGGCACCGCCGAGGCCGCCGCCTTGTGCTTGCGGGCCAGGCGATCCATCACCTCCTGGTATTCGTCGGGGATCTCGGTGTAGACGCCCAGCTTGTTGTGGCCGGAGCCGCGGGTAAAGAAGGCACCCTTGGCGTGCACGCCGGGTAGCGTGCGGGCCGCCACCTGATCGGAGTTCTCCGGCGAATAACGATGAAACTTGGGCATGGCCTCCAGCTCGGCGGCGGTCAGCACGCGGCCGCGGTTGGGGCGATAGCGGTCGTCCCATTTGAGGCGCGAGATCACCCAGTCGTTCATGCCGATGTCGAGATCGGACAGCAGCAGCACGGGGGTCTGAAAGCGTTCGGCCAGATCGAAGGCGTCGACGGCGAAGTAAAAGCACTCCTCCGGGCTGGAGGGAAACAAGAGGATGTGTTTGGTGTCGCCGTGCGAGGCGTAGGCGCACGAAAGAATGTCCGCCTGCTGGGTGCGCGTCGGCATGCCCGTCGACGGGCCGGTGCGCTGCACGTCGATGATCACCGCCGGGATCTCGGCGTAGTACGCCAGGCCAATCAGCTCGCTCATCAGCGAGATCCCCGGCCCGGCCGTCGAGGTGAACGAGCGCGCGCCGTTCCAGTTGGCGCCGATGACCATGCCGATGGCGGACAGCTCGTCCTCCGCCTGCAGGATGCAGTAGTTGTTCTTGCCGGTCTCCGGGTCCTTGCGGAACTCCTCGCAGAAGCCCTTGAACGCGTCCATCACCGACGTGGCCGGCGTGATCGGGTACCAGGCCGCCACCGTCGCGCCGGCATACACACAGCCGAGGGCGAGGGCGGTGTTGCCGTCGATGAGGACGCGGTCGTCGGTGGCGTGCATCTTCTCCAGATGGAACGGCAGCGGGCATTCGAGCTCGCTCTTGGCGTAGTCAAAGCCGGCGCGCAGAGCGCGGTGGTTGGATTCGAGAAGCGGCTTTTTCCTGGAGAACTTCTCTTCCAGCATGTGGTCGAGGATCTCCATGTCCACATCCAGCAGCGCCACCAGCGCGCCCAGGTAGGCAATGTTCTTCATCAGGGTGCGCTCGCGCGAGCTCTTGAAGATTTCGTTGCACATCGCCGCCAGCGGCACACCCAGGAACGTGATGTCGGCGCGGGCCAGCGACGCATCCAGTGGCCAGCTTGAGTCGTGCAGAAGATAGCCGCCGCTGCGCACCTCCTTGACGTCGCGAGCGTACGTCTCGGCGTTCATGGCGATGATGAGGTCGTATTCCAGCGCCCGGGAGGTGTGGCCGCTCTTGTTGACGCGCACCTCGTACCAGGTGGGCAGGCCCTGAATGTTCGAGGGAAACAGGTTTTTTCCCGACACGGGGATGCCCATGCGGAAGATCGCCTGCATCAAAAGCCCGTTCGCGCTGGCCGACCCCGTGCCGTTGACGTTGGCCAGCTTCAGCGCGAAGTCGTTGACTCTAACGATTCTTTCTTGATGCACCGTTTTGTCCCGCGTGAGGAAGGATGAGCTCGAACTTCTGCATGTCCCAGGCTGCCGTCGGGCACCGTTCGGCGCACAGGCCGCAGTGCACGCAGACGTCTTCATCTTTCACCATCACCCGCGTGGTCTGCGGCAGCGGGCCCGAAACGAAGATGTCCTGGGTCTCGTTCTCGGCCGGCACGGTCAGCCGCGGGCGCAGCTCCGCTTCCTCGCCGCCCGGCGTGATGGTCAGGCAGTGCACCGGGCAGATGTCCACACAGGCGTCGCACTCGATGCACAGCTTGTCGGTGAACACCGTCTCGACGTCGCAGTTGAGGCAGCGCTGCACTTCCTTGGCGGTCTGCTCGAGATCAAAGCCGAGTTCGACCTCGATGTTGAGCTGGGCGAAGCGCTGGCGCAGGTCGACATGCTTCATCTTGGCGCGCTTGGCCGGGTTGTAATCGTTGCTGTAGGTCCACTCGTTGAACCCCATCTTCTGGGTGGTGAGGTTCATCCCCTGCGGCGGCCGTTCCGTCACCGGCACGCCCTGACAGTGGTTGTGAATGGAGATGGCCGCCTCGTGCGCGTGGGCCACGGCCCAGATGATGTTCTTGGGGCCAAACGCCGCATCACCGCCGAAGAACACGCCGGGCAGCGTCGACTGCATGGTCGCCTGATCGACCACCGGCACGTCCCACTTGTCGAAGGTGATGCCGACGTCGCGCTCGATCCATGGGAAGGCGTTCTCTTGCCCGATGGCCAGGATGACGTCGTCGGCGGGCAGGAAGACCGTCTCCAGCACCTTGGACTTCTGACCGCCTTTGCCGTCGTCGACATACTCGACGCGATCGAATTCCATGCCGCGCAGCTTGCCGCCTTCGACCACGAACTTCTTGGGCACATGGTTGACGACGATCTGGATCAGCTCTTCCTCGGCGTCTTCCAGCTCCCAGGGCGACGCCTTGAAGAACTGGCGCGGGCGGCGGGCCATGACCTTGATGTCCTTGCCGCCCAGGCGCCGCGAGGTGCGACAGCAGTCCATGGCCGTGTTGCCGACGCCGATGATAAGGACGCGCTCGCCGATCTTGTCGATGTGTTCGAAGGCGACGCTTTCCAGCCAGTCGATGCCGATGTGGATGCGCTCGGCGCCTTCCTTGCGACCGGGGAGATCCAGTTCCTTGCCGCGCGGGGCGCCCGTACCGACGAAGACGGCGTCGAAGTTTTCTTTCAGCAGCGCCTTCAGGCTGCCGACCGGCGTGCTGTACCGGATGTCGACGCCCATGTTCAGGATCATCCCGATCTCGTCGTCGAGGACGGCGCGCGGCAAGCGAAAGACCGGAACGTTGGTGCGCATCAGGCCGCCGGCCTCGGCGGATTTTTCGAAGATGACGACCTCGTAACCAAGCGGCATCAAATCGTTGGCCACCGCCAGCGACGCCGGACCGGCGCCGATGCAGGCCACGCGCTTGCCGTTGCGCTGGGCCGGCGCCTTCGGCAGGCGATCGGTGATGTCGCCGCGCAGGTCGGCGGCCACGCGCTTGAGACGGCAGATGGCCACCGGCTTGTCGTCGATGCGCTCGCGGCGGCAGGCCGGCTCGCAGGGGCGATCGCAGGTGCGGCCCAAGATGCCCGGGAAGACATTCGATTCGCGGTTCAGCATGTACGCGTCGGCGTACTGCTCTTGCGCGATCATGCGGATGTAACCAGGAACGTTGGTGTGCGCCGGACAGGCCCACTGACAGTCGACGACCTTGTGGAAATAATTCGGGTTCCGGACGTCCGTGGGTTTCACCGGCTCTGCTCTCCGTGCTCTTGGATACGGTCGAAGGAAGCGGACTCTAAAACGAACGCGTTCCCACCGCCACCGACACCACTGAGGGAAAGCCCTGCCGCGCCCGGTATCTACGAATTACGTCGATTCATTTAGCAGGTTTCCGGCTTGTTTGTCAGGAAACAAACGCCCACCCGCGACAAGAGCCGGGCCCGGATGCTAAACACGCACGGTGTCTCCGGCGGGCAAAGCCCGCCTGCGATCCGCCAGGGGGTACCAGGATCGGGAGTGGATGTCCCGCGCAGCTATCGATCGATGAGGTTGAGGTCCGTCTTCCGCGGGCGGATGTGCCAGATTTCTTCGGCGTATTGACGGATCGTGTTGTCGCTGGAGAATTGGCTTCCGCCGGCGATGTTCAGGGCGGCGCGGCGCGACCAGACGCGGGGCTGGCGATAGACGGTGCCGGCCTCGGCTTCGCGGGCGACGTAGCTGTCGAAGTCGGCGCAGACCATGAAGGCGTCGTGGTCGCGCAGGCTGTTGACGATGGGTTTGTACCGATCGCGTTCGCCCAGGCTGAAGAAGCCAGAGGCCATCAGGTCCAGCGCTTCGGCCAGGACCGGCGATCGATCGATGAAGGCGCGCGGGTCATAGCCGGTTTCCCAAAGTTCGGCCACCTGGCGGGTGTCCATCCCGAAAAGGAAGAAGTTCTCGTGACCGACGGCGTCGCGGATCTCGATGTTGGCGCCGTCCAGCGTGCCCAGGGTCAGCGCCCCGTTCAAGGCGAACTTCATGTTGCTGGTGCCGGAGGCTTCCTTGCCGGCGGTGGAGATCTGCACGGACAGATCGGCCGCCGGAATGATCGCCTGGGCCAGCGACACGCCGTAGTTCGGCACGAACACCATGGCCAGCCGTCCGCGCACCAGCGGGTCGGCGTTGATCACCGCGGCCACGTCGTTCAGCAGGCGGATGTGCAGCTTGGCCATGGTGTAACCGGGCGCGGCCTTGCCGGCGAAGATGTACGCGCGCGGCACGGTGTCCAGCGATGGGTCGCGCCGGATGGCCATGTAATGGCCGATGATCTGCAGGCAAGCGAGCAGCTGCCGCTTGTATTCGTGGATGCGTTTCACCTGCACCACGAACATCGCTTCGGGCGGCAGTTCGACACCGGTGCGGGCCTGCACCAGCGGGGCCAGGGCGCGCTTGTTCTCCTGTTTGACGGTCCAAAGCTCGTCGAGGAATTCCGGGTCGTCGGCGAAGGCCGCCAGCGCGCGCAGCCGCGACAGATCGCGATCGATCCATTCAGACGAGCCGAGCTTTTCGGTGATGAGCCGGGTCAGGCGCGGGTTGGCGTACAAGATCCATCGCCGCGGCGTCACGCCGTTGGTCTTGTTGTTGAACTTGTCAGGCCACAGCTCGTAAAAATCAGCGAGCAGCTGGCTCTTGATGAGCTCGGTGTGCAGCTGGGCCACGCCGTTCACGCTGTGCGCCGCCACCGTGGCCAGGTTTGCCATGCGCACCTGCTGGCGGTGGCCTTCTTCGATGATCGACATGCGCCGCAGGCGATCGTCATCGCCCGGCCAGCGGGTCTGCACCTGGCGCAAGAACCGCTGGTTGACTTCGTAAATGATCTGCAAATGCCGCGGCAGCAGCTTGCCCAGCAACGCCACCGGCCAGCGTTCCAGCGCTTCGGGCAGCAGCGTGTGGTTGGTGTAGCCGAACGTCTTCTCGGTGATGGCCCAGGCGTCGTCCCAGGCGAGGCCCTCTAGATCGACCAGCACCCTCATCAGTTCGGCCACGCCGATGGACGGGTGGGTGTCGTTCAACTGGATGGCCACCTTTTCGGGAAACTGTTCGAACGTCGCGTGGCTGCGTTTGTATCGTTTGATGATGTCGGCGATCGAGCAGGCGACGAAAAAGTACTGCTGCTTCAAGCGCAGCTCGCGGCCCTCGTCGCTTTGATCGTTGGGGTACAGAACCTTGGAGATGTTCTCGGTGTCGATTTTTTCCTCGACTGCGCGCCGGTAGTCGCCCTCGTTGAAAAACTGCAGGTCGAAGTCGCGGGTCGCGCGCGCCGCCCACAGCCGCAGCGTGTTCACGTTGTTCACCCGGTGGCCGACGATGAACGAATCGTACGGCAGGCCGATGACCGGCCGAGCGTCGACCCAGTCCGCTTGCATGCGTCCGCAGGCGTCGTGGCGCACCTCCACGCGGCCGTAAAACTTCACGGTCTGCGCGTCCTCGTGGCGCGGCAGCTCCCACGGATTTCCTAAATGCAGCCAGTTGTCATGGCGCTCCACTTGCCGGCCGTCTTCGATCGACTGCTCGAACATGCCAAAGTCGTAGCGAATGCCGTAGCCGACCGCCGGCAACTCCAGCGTGGCCAGCGAATCCATGAAGCACGCCGCCAGCCGCCCGAGGCCGCCGTTGCCCAGGCCCGGATCGCCCTCGCGCTCCAGCACGTCGCCGAGATCGAACCCGTGCTGCGCGGCCAGCGCCTCCGCCGCGCCGTACAGATCCAGATTCAACAGGCAAAGGCCGAGCGACCGTCCGGTCAAAAACTCCGAGGACAAATAGTAGGCGCGCTTGACGTCGTGCTCGAGGTAGGTGCGCTGGGTGGCCAGCCAGCGGTGCACCAGGCGATCGCGCACGGTGTGGGCCATGGCCTGGTAAAGGTCCAGCGCCGAAGCGTCGCACAGCTCCTTGGCGCAGGTGTGCGTCAGGTGTTCCAGCACCGCGCGGCTGAAGTCGACCGCCTCGACGCCGGAACGCTTGGCCGCAGCGGTCGCGGCTGCCTTGGGCGCTGGCGGATCAGACCAGCTATTGACCGTCATCGTCGGCCAGTCTGCGCCGACCGTTGTAACAGCGGTGTTTCGGTTGTGACTGTCCTCGGTAACTTTCAGAGCGCGGAGCCGACGCCCGCTAGTCTAGCGCAGCCCGGGCGCCTCGTGGCCGCTGCGAGCGACGTATTCGACGTAACCGCCGCCGTAGGGGATCGGACGGTCGGACGTCAGCTCCAGCACGCGGTTCGAAAGCTTGGCCAGGAATTGCCGGTCGTGCGAGACGAACAGCATCGTGCCTTCATAATCGCCCAGCGCCCGCACGATCATGTCCTTGGTGGCGATGTCCAGGTGGTTGGTCGGTTCGTCCAGCACCAAAAAGTTGGGGCGTTCATAAAGAATCCGGGCCAGCACCAAACGCGCCTTCTCGCCGCCGGACAGCACGCGGCAGATCTTGTCGATGTCGTCGCCGGAGAAACCGAATCCGCCGGCCAGACCGCGAAGGGCGCCGACGCTGGCCAGCGGAAATGCCTCTTCCAGAATCTCGTACACGGTTTTGTCGGCGTCCAAGATCTCCATCGCGTGCTGGGCGAAGTAGCCCATCTTCACGCTGGGGCCGACGCTGACGACGCCGTCGTCGGGGGCGGTTTCGCCGGCCACCAGCCTCAGCAGCGTCGATTTGCCGGCGCCGTTGACGCCCATGATCGCCCAGCGCTCGCGGCGGCGGACGTTCAGATCGAAGCCGTCGTAGATCACCCGCTGCCCATAGCGTTTGCCCATCCGTTCGATCTTCACCACGTCCTCGCCCGAGCGGGCGCAGCCGGGAAACTCGAACTCCAGCGCGCGGCGCCGCTTGGGCGGCTCGACCTTCTCGATCTTGTCCAGCTTCTTCACCCGCGACTGCACCTGCGCCGCCTTCGCCGCCTGGGCCTTGAACCGTTCGATAAAGCGCATCTCCTTGGCCAGCATGGCCTGCTGGCGCTGGTACGCTGCTTCGGCCTGCACCTCGTTTTGCGCCCGCTGTTTTTCGTAGAAGTCATGGTTGCCCGAATAGCTGGTCAAGACGCCGCCGTCGATCTCGATGATGCGGCCGACGATGCGGTTCATGAACTCGCGATCGTGCGAGGTCATCAGCAGCGCGCCTTCGTACGTCTTGAGAAAATTTTCCAGCCAGATGAGCGATTCCAGATCCAGATGGTTCGACGGTTCGTCCAGCAGCATGGCGTCGGGCCGCATCAACAAGATTCGCGCCAGGGCCACCCGCATCTTCCAACCGCCGGACAGCTGGTTGACGTCGCCGTCCATCATTGACTGCGAGAAACCCAGGCCGGCCAGGATCTCGCGGGCCCGCGCCTCCAGCGCGTAACCGCCGAGCTCGTCGAAACGCGCCTGCACCTCGCCGAAACGATCCAGCAGCTTCTCCATCTCGTCGGCGCGCGCCGGATCCGCCAGCGCCGCCTCCAGGTGTTTCAGCTCGGCGGCCACCGTCGACACGGCGCCGGCACCGGCCATCACCTCGGCCACCGCCGGGCGGCCGGACATCTCGCCCACGTCCTGGCTGAAGTAGCCGATGGTGACGCCGCGATCGACCGAAACCTGGCCGTCGTCGGCCGACTCTTCTTTCATGATCAAACGGAACACCGTCGACTTGCCGGCGCCGTTCGGTCCCACCAGGCCGACCTTCTCGCCGCGGTGAATGGCCGCCGACGCCTCGACGAACAGGATCTGCGGTCCGTGCTGCTTGCTGATTTTCTCCAGACGAATCACGACTGCATGGCCTCCAGCTGCGCCCAGCGCGCGTACAGGGCATCGATCGCCGCCCGGGCTTTCTCTATCTCAGCGCCGAGCGCAATCAAGCGCGGTCCGTCACTGACCACCGCCGGCGATTGGCTCTCCGTCTCCAGCGCGCCCAGGGCGGCCTCGGCGGCGGAGATGCGTGCCTCGATGGTGTCCCAGTCGCGCTGGTCCTTGAAGGTGAGCTTGGCTTTCTTGCTGGCCGCGGTCGAGCGGCCGCCGGCATCGCGCGCCGCCTTGGTCGCGCGCGGCGCCGCCTGCGTGGCATGCCAGGCGTCCCACTGCGAAAGCCCCACCAGCGCGGTCACCTGGCCTTCCTCGCCGGGTTTGGTGTGAAAGGCCAGGATCTGGGTCGCCACTTGATCCAGAAAATATCGATCGTGCGTCACCAGCAGCACCGCGCCGTCGAACGAGCTCAGGGCGTCTTCCAGCACCTGCAGCGTCGGCAAATCCAGATCATTCGTCGGCTCGTCCAGCACCAGCACGTCCGCCGGCAGCAGCATCAGCTGCGCGATCAGGAGACGGCTCTGCTCGCCGCCCGAAAGCCGGGCCACCGGCAGCATCATCTGCTCGGACCGAAACAGAAACCGCTCCAGATAACCGAAACGGTGCACGCGAGCGCCGCGGAACGAAACGAAATCACCGTCGGGGCAAACCGTATCAGCCAGCGAACGGGTCCCGTCCAGCGATTCGCGGTTCTGTTCGAAGAACGCCACCCGCAGGCCGTCGGCGCGCACCACCGTGCCCACGGTCGGCGCGTCATCGCCGACCAGCACACGCAGCAGCGTCGACTTGCCGCAGCCGTTCGGCCCCAGGAAACCAACCCGCGCCCCTGGCCCGACGAACAGATCGACGCCGGCGAACAAAGCCCGTTCGCCGAA
Source organism: Polyangia bacterium (assembly GCA_036268875.1). Classification (GTDB taxonomy): domain Bacteria; phylum Myxococcota_A; class Polyangia; order Fen-1088; family Fen-1088; genus DATKEU01. The sequence goes on from DATATI010000001.1 coordinate 68,408, forward strand.
GCGCCGGGCGATGCCGCGCGCCTCGATCAACCGGCGCGGCCCCTTGCCGCGGGCAGCGAAGCCAAGCTCGACGCCGCGGACCTGGTTGCGCGACGACAGCGCCGCGACCTCGTCGGCCAGCGCGCCCGCCCGTTGAATGCGGGCCTCCTGTTTGGTGGTGCGCGCCTGCGGCCCGCGCCGCAGCCATTCCGTCTCGCGGCGAAGCGTGTTGCGCAGGACATCTTCGCGGCGTTCCTGTGCCTGCATCGCCTCGGCCTTGCGTTCCAGATAGGTGGCGTAGTCGCCGGCCACATCCATCAGACCAGCGGCGTTGCGGCGATCCAGTTCCAGAATTCGGTTCGCCACCCGCTGCAAAAACAGCCGATCGTGCGTCACCGTCACCGTGGCAAAGCGCGCGCCGGCCAAGAACTTCTCCAGCCAAAGAATGCTCTCGACGTCCAGGTGATTGGTCGGCTCGTCCAGCAGCAGCAGCTCTGGATCGCGAACCAGCGCCTGTGCCAGCGCCACCCGCTTGCGCCAGCCACCCGACAATTGATCGACGGGCCGATCGGCGCCAGCGGCGTCGCTGGCGAGATCCATCTTCGCCAGCAGCTCGTCGACGCGCGCTTCGTCGTCGCCAGCGCCCAGCGCTTCGCGCAGCACGTCGCGCACCGTCGCGCCCGGCGTCAAGACCGGAATCTGCGCCAGATATCCGACCCTCAGTCCAGCGCGCGCCGCCACCAGCCCGCGATCGGCGGACAGCGCACCCGCCAAGATCTTCAGCAGCGTGGATTTTCCGGCGCCATTTGGCCCGATCAAGCCAACCCGATCGCCATCCGACAAGGTGAAGCTGACCGATTCAAACAAGGCGCGCGCCCCGAACGAATGAGCGAGCTCTTGCGCTGACACGAGAATGGCCACGGCGGGCGCACTTTACACGGAACCTTGGACGACGCTGGCGCAGTCGGGGGATTTTGTGGCGTCCGCACCGTCGCTCAGGTCGCTGCCACGCCCAACGCCCGCCCGATCAAGAACGTCACGCCAGCTGCTCCTGCGCCGATGAACAGCATGCGCAGTCCGCCCTTCAGCGCGCCCTTGCCGGTGAACAAGCTGGTCGCCGCGCCGACGACGAACAGCGCCGCGCCAGTGACGAACAGCGCGCCGGTCAGCGCCGCGCGTCCGCTGGTCACCAGAAACGACAGCAGCGGCAAGAACGCGCCGATGGCGAACGAGATCGCCGACGATCCCGCCGCTCTCCACGGCGAGCCGAGCTCCGTCGGATCCAGACCCAGCTCTTCGCGCGCCAGCGTGTCCAGGGCGTGCTGCGGGTTTTCGATCAAGCGCGTCGACACGCGCTGGGCGTCTTCTTTTTCCAGGCCGCGCGCTTCGTAGATCAGCGCCAGCTCGGCGGCCTCCTCGCGCGGGTATTCGGACAGCTCGTCGCGTTCAGCGCTGATCTGGCGCTCGAACATCTCGCGCTGCGACCGCACCGAAACGTATTCGCCCGATGCCATCGAGAACGCGCCGGCCAGAAGCCCGGCGACGCCCGACACGACGATCATCCGTTCACCACCAGCGACGCTGGCCGCGCCGGCCACGCCCAGGATCAAGCTGGCGTTCGACACCAGGCCGTCGTTCACGCCGAAGATGGCCGCGCGTAAGCTGCCGCGACCTTTTCCTTGATGACGACGACCCACTTCCTCGACGGTGGTGGGCATGGCGTGGCCGGGCCGCCGGCCATCATAGATGGACATGCCGCGCACCTTCATCGCCGCCAGCACCCCGCGCATGTGCTGGGGGCCAAACTGCCGCACCAACGCCGCCACCACCCGCGCCCGTCGAGTCGGTTGAAACGACGTCGGCGCCGCCGCGCCGCTGCCACGCGCCTTGTCCTCCCAGATCGAGGCCTGCGCCTCCGCTTCGGCGGCCAGGCGCGCGAACAACTCGCGCCGTTCGGGCGACGGCTCGGTTTCGGCCAGCACCCGGTACAGGAAGGCTGATTCCTTCTCCTGTCCCCAACTGTCAGCCGCGCTCATGTCGTCCACATTACCAGAGGCACCCGGACGCAACGGCGCGCTGCTTGAAAAGAAACGGCGGCGATGCGCCTCGGAAACAAATCGGCAGCGTCCCGGATATCTTAGTTTCGCCTCTGCATTATTTTCCGCTGCGCTTCCAATCCGTGAGTAAGCTCTGCCTGCCGAGTCGATGAATGAGCGAAGAAACCACCCAAACCCCATCCTCTGAACACGCTGGTCTGACTGTCGTCGCAGCGCAGATCCTCAGCGCCGTCAGCCAGCACGACGGCGCATCGCCGTCGACGGCGTCGTCAGTGGAAAATTTTCTCCGCTGCACCCGCGATCAATTATTGGGCTTCGCCAAACGCCTGGGCGTAGGCGGAACCAGCAAATTGTCGAAGGCCGAACTGGCGGCGCGCCTGCACGGCCTGCTGGCCGCGCTGCCACGCACGGCCGGCGGCGAGAGCACCAAAGACCAAGACAAAGACAAGATCGCGGGCGAGTCAAGCGGCGACGGCGGCGGGTTTCCCCCGAAGTACGATCTCGGCCCCGACGCCGAAGAGTTGCAGATGCCCCGCCACATTCCGTGGGGCTATGGCCAGGACCGCGTCACCGCGATGGTCGTCGATCCGGATCGCCTGTTCGTCTACTGGGAAGTCACCGACGCTGCGATGGAGAGCGGGCGGCGGGCGCTGGGCAAAGGCGGCGCCGACGCCTGGCTGTGCCTGCGCGTGTACGACACCACCGGGCGCCTGTTCGACGGCACGAACGCCCACAGCTATTTTGACCACAACATTGGACGCGGCGATCGGCAGTGGTTCTTCGACATCAACAAGCCGACGTCCGCGGCGTGCGTCGAGGTCGGCCTGAAATCGACGGAGGGATTCTTCGTCAAGGTGGCGCGCTCGGGCCGGGTGGAGTTTCCGCGCAGCCAGCCGGTAGGCGGCGGCCACGTCGAGTGGATGACCGTCACCAACGCCGCGGGCGCGCCGGGCCCATCGACGCCGGGAACGCTGCCGACCGGGCCAGCGGCGGCGCCGGGTCATGGGCCAGGTGGCGGCGACGGCACGGCCCAGGCGGCGGCAGCCCCAGGGGGAGGCGGCGCCGGCCACGGCGGAGTCGTCGAATCGATCGCCACGGGCTTCACCGAGCACCAGACCGAACGTCACTGGGAATGGCGCGAGGGCGAGCAAGCGTCCTGGCAGACCGAGCTGGCGTCGATCTCCTGGACCGAACCGGTGATTCGATCGACCTGGGAAGCCGGCCCGTTCACCTATCCGGTGCAGTCGCCGGTGCTCACTGAAGAACATCACGGTGCCCAGGGACACCTGCACTACCGCACCGAGAACGGTCGGGTGCACATCACCTACGGCCCTTGGCAAGTGGTCATCCGCGGCCTGGGCGCCCGCGCCGAGCGGCGGGTGCTGGCGACCTGGCAGGTGACGCACAGCTGGTCGACGGTGGCGGCGCGCGAGAGCACGCCGGTGACCTGGCGGCCGGTGGGGCCCGGCGCATCGGAGTGGATGGCGGAGGGCGGCAGCGAGCGCGTGTGGATGAGCGGCAGCGAGCTGCGATTGGGCGGCGGCTCGGAGATGTTCATGCTGGGCGCCAGCGAGCTGCGGCTTTTCGGGGCCAGCGAACGCCTGCTGAGCGGCGCCAGCGAGTACCGGTTCCGCGGCGCCAGCGAGCGCCTGTTGAGCGGCGCCAGCGAGTACCAATTTCGAGGCGCCAGCGAGCGCCTGGGCGCCGGCGCCAGCGAATCTTTATTTCGCGGCGCCAGCGAACGCGCGCTGGGCGGCGCCAGCGAGCGGGTCATCGGCGCCAGCGAACAGCACCTGGGCTATCCGGCGGCGATCGCGCTGGCCAACGGCACCGACGGAGAGGGAGGCTAGCGGTCGTGGCAACCGGTTACTTCTCGCTGGTGTTGCACGCCCACCTGCCCTTCGTCCGCCACCCGGAAGATCCGACGGTGATGGAAGAACAGTGGCTGTACGAGGCCATCACCGGCACGTACCTGCCGCTGCTGCAAATGTTCGAAGGCCTGGTCGCCGATCACATCCCGTATCGCTGCACGGTCTCGCTGTCCGCGCCGCTGATGACCATGCTGACCGACGATCTGCTGAAAGAACGTTACGCCGCCTCGATCGACAAGCTGATCGAGTTGGCGGAAAAAGAGATCGAGCGGACCAAGCCCGAGCCGCATTACCAGCGGCTGGCGCAGATGTACTTCGATCGCTTCCAGTCGCTGCGCCACACCTGGCGCTGCCACGACGGCGATCTGGTGCAGGCATTTCGCCAGCTGCAGGAGGCCGGGCGCATCGAGGTGATCACCTCGACCGCCACGCACGCCTTCTTCCCGCTGATGGATCGCAACTGGGCCAACATCCGCGCCCAGGTCCACGTGGCGGCGGATCTCTACGAAAAAAACTTCGGCCACCGCCCGCGCGGCATGTGGCTGGGCGAATGCGGCTATGTGCCCGGTGTCGACGAGCTTTTGCGCGAGGCGGCCATCCGTTACTTCTTCGTCGACACGCACGGCATCCTGTTCGCCGATCACCAGCCGGTCTACGGCGCCTACGGACCGCTTTACTGTCCCAGCGGCGTGGCCGCCTTCGGCCGCGACATGGAATCGTCGCAGCAGGTGTGGAGCGCCAAGGAAGGCTACCCGGGCGACAAGCAGTACCGCGATTTCTACCGGGACATCGGGTTCGACCTGCCGATGGATTACATCGGGCCGTACGTGCACCCGGAAGGCCACCGCATCTATACCGGCATCAAGTACCACGCCATCACCCACGACAAACTTCACGACAAGTGGGTCTACGATCCGGGCGCCGCCGTCAGCCGCGCCGCCGAGCACGCCATGCACTTTCGCGTGAACCGCCAGCAGCAGGCGGCGCACCTGCGTGGCGGGATGGATCGCCCGCCGATGATCATCAGCCCCTACGACGCCGAACTGTACGGCCACTGGTGGTACGAAGGGCCGGTGTTCCTGGGCTATCTTTTCAGGCAACTGCACTTCAACCAGGACACCATCGAGACGCTGACGCCGGGCGATTACCTGGATCGTTATCCCACCAACCAGGTGGCCACGCCGTGCGCGTCCTCGTGGGGCGCGAAGGGCTACAACGACTACTGGCTAAACGAGACCAATGCCTGGACTTACCGCCACCTGCACGTCGCCGCCGAACGGATGGTCGAGCTAGCCCGCCGCCACCCGGCCGCTGACCCGCTGACCACCCGCGCTCTCAACCAGGCCGCGCGCGAGCTGATGCTGGCCCAGAGCAGCGACTGGACGTTCATCATGAAGACCGGTACCACCGTCCCGTATGCCACGCGCCGGATCAACGAGCACATCCTGCAGTTCACTCGCCTTTACGACGATCTCCGATCGGCCAAGGTCAGCGAGCCGTTTTTGTCGGACCTGGAGACGCGCGACAATCTATTCCCGCACATGGACTACCGGATCTACGCTAGCTAGTTTGGGAGCAGAGAGTGGACGCTGCTGAACGCGGAGGCCGCCCCGGCGGCCCGCCGCCGCTGAAGGTGTTGTTCGTCGCCTCCGAGTGCGCACCGTTCGCCAAGACTGGCGGCCTGGCCGACGTGGTCGGGGCATTGCCGCGCGCCCTCAGCGCGCTGGGCATTGACGTGCGCGTGGTGATGCCGCTTTACGCCGGCATGCCCTGGAACGATCTGGAAGTCCTCGATGGCACACTGGCCGTGCCCATGTGGTGGGGCAACGCCAATGCCCGCGTGCGCACCGGCGTGCTTCCCGGCAGCCGTGTGCCGGTGTATTGCCTGGAATACCACCGCTACTTCGATCGCCCGTATCTCTACGGTCCACCCGCCGAGGGCTACCCCGACAACCTGGAACGATTCACGTTCCTGTCACGCGGGGCGCTGCAGACGTGCAAGGCACTCGGCTGGATCCCCGACGTCATCCATGCCAACGACTGGCAAACCGCGCTGGTCCCGGTGTACCTGAACACCGTCGAGTGGGCGCAGCCGCTGCACGGTACCGCCAGCATCTATTCGATCCACAACCTCGCTTACCAAGGCGTGCTGGAGGGCGGCGCGCTGTTCATCACCGGCCTTGGCCGCGAGCACTACAACCCGCACGAGTTCGAACATTTCGGGGCCATGAACCTGACCAAGGCGGCGCTTTTTCATTCGACGCTGCTCTCCACCGTCAGCCCGACGTACGCCCGCGAAATCCAGACCGGCGAGTACGGCTGCGGTTTGGACGGCGTGCTGTCGCAGCGGGCGCACGATCTGCGCGGCATCTTGAACGGCATCGACATCGACGAATGGAACCCGGCCACCGACAAACATCTGGCCGCCCGCTTCGACGCCCAGCGCATGGCCGGCAAGGCAAAGTGCAAGGCGGCGCTGCAAAAGGAAGCGGGATTTCCTCTGCGAAAAGACGTTCCGGTGCTGGGCCTGGTCGGGCGGCTGACGGCGCAGAAAGGCGTCGACGTCCTGGCCCACGCCCTGGATCGCATCTTGAACTGGGACGTGCAGGTGATCTTGCTGGGCACCGGCGATCCCGAAGCAGAACGATTTTTTGCCCGCGCCGAAGGCCTGCGCGGCGATCGTTTTCGCGCCTGGTTGCAGTTCGACAACGGCCGCGCCCATCGCATCGAAGCGGGCGCCGATTTTTTCCTGATGCCGTCGCGTTTTGAGCCGTGCGGCCTGAACCAGATGTACAGCCAGCGTTACGGAACGCTGCCCATCGTGCGCGGCACCGGCGGATTGCTGGACACCGTGGCCAACTATAACGAAGTCACCGGCGAAGGGACCGGGTTCATCTTGCAGGACCTGCGCCCCGACAGCTTGGCCGACACCATCGGGTGGGCGGTGTCGACCTGGTTTCAGCGCCCGAAGCACATCAAGGCCATGCGGCAGCAGGCGATGGCCCAGGACAATTCGTGGCAGCGGGCGGCGCTGGCCTACCAGCAGCTCTATCTCGACGCCTATCAGCGCCGCCGCGGCCACGCCTTTGCCGGCGCGCCCGCGGCGATGATCAGCGCCGCCTGATCGCGCGCGGCGGTCAGACGCCCGACGCGCGACAGGCCCACAGCTGCCGGCGCAGCGCCGCCGGGTCCAGGCCTTCGCCGATGAAGACCAGCTCGGTGCGCGGCGTCTCGGCGGCCCACGGCTCGCCGAAGGTGAGCGAGGTGCGCGCGCCGGCCCGTTCGAGAAACCCGCGCCGGGTTTCGCCGGCGACGTGCACGAAGCCCTTCGCCCGCAGCAGTGATTCGCCCAGGCGATCGCAGAGCGCCAGCAGCGGCGCCGCCAGCAATGGGCCGTCTTCGGCGAAAGCCGCCGCGCCCAACTGGCTGTGCTGGTGCGCGGCGTGCTTGGGGCGCGCCGGTGACGGCTTGCTGATCGGCTCCAGCACCCAGGCGATAAGCTCGGCCGTCCCCGCCGCGGACTGGGGAAAGCTGGCTCGTTCGGCGGCCGGGTTGCGCTGGGCCAGCAGCGCGTGCAGCGCCTCTGCCTGCCGATTGGTCGCCAGATCTAACTTCGAGATCAAGAGGCGATCCGCCGCCTCGACCTGGGCGCGCGCTTCCTCGTGGCGCTCCAGTTGGCGCGCCCCCGCCTCGGCGTCGACCACGCAGATGACGCCGCCCGGGATCACCGGCGCCAAGCGCGGCGGCAGCGCCGCCAGCCCGTCAAGGATCGACCACGGCTCTGCGATGCCGGTGGTCTCGAGCACGATCATCTCCGGCTTTGATCGGGCGAGCACCTCGCGCATGCCGTTCCACAGCTCGGACTGGACGCGCACTTCATGACAGACGCAGCCGCCTGCCAATTCCATCACGTCGCCCGACCGCGCCTTGATGAGCCGCGTGTCGATGTCGATGCGTCCGAGCTCGTTGATGATCACGCCGATGCGCCGGTGGTGCTGCTCGGTCAGCACGCGGTTCAAGACCGTGGTCTTGCCCGCCCCGAGAAACCCGGTGAGGATGAGCAGCGGCACCGGCGACGACGCGCGGTCTTCCCCGTCGTGGCTGTTTTCATCAATGGGCGGCAAGCGCGGCAGTGTAGCGCGCGCCGCTGTACTTTTCGATGCCCACGCGAGGGGGGCCTTATCGGCGGCGCGCGGTCGCTCAGTCGTCGTTTAACGACGAGCCGTTGTCCTCGTGCCCGGGCGACGGTGCCGAATCAGAGCGCCGCTGAAAGGTGCCGGCATTCAGACCGGGAACGCACCGATCTAGATCGGCGCTGATGGCGGCGTCCGAACGATTCAGGTCGACCTCGCACGGCTGATCGGTCAATTTGGTCAGCGCCTTCAGCGCGTACGGCCGCACCAGCGGATACGGATTCAAAACCTGGCGGGCCACCACGGTGATCGCCGCCTTGATGTTGTGTTCGCCGAGCGCGACCATCGCCGGCACCTTCTCGTGCGGCTTGCCCAGCGCGACGGTGGCGATCAGCACGTTGCGATCCAGGCCGCCGTAAAGGGTGTTTAGCGCCGAAAGGTCGACCCGCTGGCCCCACAGCTGAAACAGATCGTCGGCCACTTGCCCGACAGTCTTGTCGGCGTGGCACAAGGCGCACTCGAGCGGACGATCGCCGGTGACCCGAAGCTTGTCAGTTGGCGAACCGATGCGGTGATACCGGGTAAGGGCTATCCCCAGCCCCATGTTCTTGAGCGGCATGTGACAGGCCACGCAAGAACCGCCTGCCTGACGTGGGTCGTGGTGGGTGTGCGCGTGCAGCGCCTGCGGGGTTTGAAACTGATCGTGGCAAGTGGTGCACACGCCGTTGCCGGCCGGCGTCTGTAGCAGCGCCAAACGCTCGGCTGAATCGGCGCCGTGGGGATCATGGCAAGTGGTGCACGACAGGGCCCGCGAACATTTGCTGAGCAAGAAATCGCGCCCCTCGCCCGAGGTTATATGGCTGCCGCCGGGCCCATCGGCGCGCCGCCCGCCTTCCCATGTGTACGGGTAACGTGAGAACAGCACCTGGTGACAGCGGGCGCACGTCCGATTGATCAGCTGCGCCTTGTTGTTCGGCGTGGTCAGCGAATCGTCGGTGGAGGCCATGAACGCGGCGTGCGGGAGCAGATCGGGTAGCACGCTTGGCTGGCGTGCGTGCTCACGGCTGCCGCCGTGGCACGATTCGCAGCCAATCCCGACCTCGAGCAGATGCTGGCCGCCGAAATGGCGTCGCAAGGCGGGGATCGCCGTGGACAAGATGTCCCGGGCCAACGGTCCGCCGCCGCCGGCGGTGCCGCCGACGAATCTGACCTCTGCCGCAACGGCGTCGGTCAGCGCAGCTTCGTTCCTGACATGGAATGACCACCGCGTGCTCGCCGGCAACAGTCGATCAACCACCTCGCCCTGGTAAGCGGGGGCACCGCGGCCGTACAACGCGCCCCAGGTGGCGTCGAAGTATGGAATCGTGTTGTGGCAGAAGATGCAGCTCTCGCTCCACACGCCGCCGGCACGAAGGCCCGGTCGCTCGCCCACCATCACTGAATAGCCTTTCAATCGATAGGTCTGCGACGGCAGCAGGAACGACACAGGTAAGATCAGCTCGGGCGCGCCCTGCAGCGGGGCCAACCGATCGATAGGCGGCGCCGCCGCCGGATCGACGGACGGGACCTCGATCCCGGCATAGTCCTCGCGGTAACGCCCCCCGATGACCCGGCTGATGCGATAGACGTGATCGCCGAACTGCTTCGAGGCGATGCGCATGAACCGCGCATCGCCCTTCTGTTCCAGCGTGGCACGATCGTCTTTGAACTGGAACGTCTCGCCGGCGAACGGGGCATGGACGGCGGCGGCGGTAGGCAGGCGGGTCATCTGGTGCATCGGCGAGCCCTGCCAGGCGGCGTAGATCTTGGCGTGGCAACCCTCGCAAGCCGCCGAGCCGGCATAATCGGTCCGCAGAATATTGCTTTCCACACGGGTGGCCGACGGCACCTTCACTTCGCCCGCGCTGACACGCGTCGAACCCGCGGTCCGGCAACCGAGCAAACCGAGGGCGACCACCGGCGTCAATAGTCGTAGCCGCTGCAACGAAAATTGGGCCGCTTGGAGGAGCGATTTCACATTGCGACGGTACCGGCGTTGACCGGCTGACTCAATTGGTCTCGATCGCATTTTGACGGCGATTGCCCGGTTGCAGCGCCGATTGGCCAGCCGTAGGATTATTATTGTCATGGCTGTCGTCGATCTTTCAGCCAACGATGAGGCGGCGCCTGTTGGGCAGGGGCCCGGCACCGGTTACGAGTTTCGTTCGCGCTGGAAGATCGGATCGCTTCCCCTGGTGCACATCGTGCGCGGAATCGATCCCGCCACCGGCTCTCGCCCGCCGGCCATCGGCGTGGTGGCCATCGGCCAGATCGCCGTCGGGGTGGTGGCCGTCGGCCAACTGGCGGTGGGCGTGATCGCCGTCGGGCAAGCAGCGCTGGGCCTCGGCTGGGGGGTGGGCCAGCTGGCGGTCGGTCTGCTGGCCGCTGGTCAGGTCGCCCTGGGCGCGCTGGGCGCCGTCGGCCAAGTGGCGACCGGCGCGCGACCGCTGGGTCTCATCGAGGATCACGGCCCGTGGACGGCGCTGGCCTGGCTGCTGGGCGGGCTGGCGATGGCCACCTGGCTGTTTTATCAGCTGCGCACGCTGGGTCCGATCGTCGGGCGCGGCACCGGCGCTTTGGCGTCCATCGCTTCGCTGCGCGATGGGCGGGCCCGCATCGCGGCGCACGTCATCTCGGAGAATCAACTGCGCGCGCCGCTGTCCAATCGGCCTTGCGTCTACTGGCACGCGCTGCGGGTCGGGCCGGGCATTCGCGCGCAAGAGAAAGGCGGCGGCTCATTGCTGGTCGCCGACAGCAGCGGCACCGCGCGGGTTGATCTGAAAGGCGCGGCCATCTTCATCCGAAACGATCGCTACACCGAACTGTCGGCACCCGACTGGTCGTTGCACATGGAGACCTATCTTGGCCGAGGCGATCAGCTTTACATCGCCGGGCCGGTGCGCATGGAACCGGACGTTGAAGCGCAGGGGCTTTATCGGGGCGACGTCGGGCCGGTGTTTCACGGCGACGCCAGCGATCCGGTGGTGATCACCACCCGGCCGCCGGCGCAGATGTCCGCCGAGCTGAAGCTGGGCTTTGGCATGGCGGCGGCGTTGGTGGCGGGCGCGCTGGCCTTGCTGGGTCACGCGGCGGCGGTCGCGGCGATGCTCTCCGTCGCCGGCACGTAGGCGATCACATCGCCAGCGGATCCTGCCCTGGCTTGGTCACGCCTCGCAGAATGGCCTTTGTGGTGGTTACAAAGCGAACGCCGTCTTGCACAGAGACCTCGACAGCGATGGGGCCGACGCCAGGCGCGAAGGTGGTGCGCACGATCCGGATCGGTTCTGACCGCGTCTCTTCCACCACCACGCAATTCTTGAAAGTACCTGCCTCGACCGTCACCTGCTGACCAACCGACAAGACCTGCGCTTTGCCTTCGGTCAGTGTCCAGGCGGCTCCGGGCGAAAGCGGATCCTTGATCAAAAAATCTCCCACACCATTGCCATCGCGATGAGCCACTCCCAACGGCGTGATCGCATAGGTCAAAATGTCATTGCCGGCTTGCACGGTGGCGCTGTCGCCCTGGCGCGCGACCACCGAATAGAACGCCAGTATGTGCTGGCCATCCTTCTCGATGTCATACGACCATCGCCATCCGGTTTGCAGCGGGTAATATTCCGCAGCGGTCAGCGGCGTGGGCGGCACCTCCGGCACGATGGCCGCCCCACCGCCGGCGCATCCAACCGACGACAGTACCGACAGCAACGCACTCGCCGCGCACGCCAACCGAACCCCGCCCCGAACGCGATCGATGGAAAGCTCCATGACGCCAGGATGCCAAACCACTTGTGAACCCACAACCGGCGGGCGTTGGAAACGGCCATGCGAAATCCGTCCAGGTTGTCAGAAAACTGAGGATGCGACCGTCGACCGCTCAAAGGGCCGAGGGTTTGCGCCGGTCTGCGATGACTTGCCCGTGGTACAACCGTTGCAGTCCCTTGCTGCGATCGTGAGAGAACGCTGATGTCCCTCCGCACGCACAGCTTGAGCCTGACCGTCAGTCTTCTGGCGAGTCTCTGGCTGGCCACACCGGCAAGCGCCTGGGCCCGCGGCAACAACGCCGAAACCACCGTGGCCCCCGGCGCCAGCCTGCAGGCTGAGCGGCGCAAGCTGGCCAGCGATCTCGATCGCGCCAACGCCGATATCGAACAGCTGAAAAAAAAAGAGCGCGGTGTGCGCGATGACTATCGGCTGCGGGCGCGCATGGCCGATGCCGAAGCGATCGCCCGACGGTTGACCGAGATCGACGCCCAGCTAGGCGTTGCCCGCGGGGGCAATGTGCCGTCGCGGGCGGCGCCTGGCTGGGCGCCGGTGGCCGAACCCGCCGTCACCGACGGCCCGGCCGAGTTGGAAGCGCGCGCCGATATGCTGACTGATCAGTCGCGGCGGCTGGAGGCGCAGGCCGGGACGCTGAGCCAACGGGTGTCGGGCTTGCGCAGCCGCATGGAACTGCGGCGCCGCGCCGGGCAGCTGGAATCCGATCCGTTCGCGCCGATGGAAGGTTCCAAGCGGCGCCTCATTGCCGGCGTTCCTGGCGCTCTGTCGGCGCCAGGACCAATTGTCCCGAAGGAGAATGCCGCGGGCGGATCGTCGTCGGTACCGCCCGCTACGCGCACCGGCAACCCGACAGAGATGCCGGCTTCCAACGGCAACACTTCGGTGTCGGCGCCTGGGGCGATGAGCTCGCCACCGACGGTTACCCCCCCCGCCGGCAGCAACTCGGTACAACCCGAAGCGCTTCCAGCAGGCGGTGCAGGGGTCGGCCGCAGCCTGACGCCGGCGCCGCTTCCCCCGACGGGGCCTTCCGGCGCCGGTGGTGGCGCAACGGGATCGTTGGGCGACGGCGGCTTGCTGTCGTCGCAGCTCCGCGATTTTCTCGATCCGAGCGCGCTGGCCGCCATCCGCAAGCTCGAGCTGGCGGGAAACCCGGTGTCGAACCTGGAAGCGATGGACCGCGCCGCCGCTGCCCTGCGCGAGCGCGCGTCGAAGCTGCAACAGCAGTCGAATAGCCTGCGCGAGCGCGCCCACCACACGCGCTAGCAGCGCGTCCCGGTATGGACCGGCACGCTGCATACGCGGACGGACTACCCACCCGCAACCGCTCGCGCCCTTCGGGCGCGACCGATAGCGGTCTGCTGGTAGTATGCGCGCCGAATGCGACGCCGCGCCTCGGCGCTGTTTGCGACGGCCTGCGTGGCCGCCACCAGCTTCGGCCTCCAGCCGCCCTTGTGGGCGTCGGCTGAAGACAGCGAGCGAGCGTCGCTACGGGCCGAGCTAGGCGTCGAATACGACACCAACGCCCAGCGCACCGAGCTGGTGGGGAACACCAACCCGCCCATCATCGCTTCGCCTCTGGCGCGCGGGGTGATCACTGGCCAATTAAGCGATCGGATCGCCGATGCGCAGACCATCGCCTTGGCCGTCACATTCGGCGGCAAGTTGTTCGCCAAACCCGAGGCCCGCACCGAAAACGTCGGCATCCTTTCGACCGGCGTGCAGTGGCGGGCGCGGCTGAACGAACGGTACAACCTGGGCCTCGGCGGCGCTTATTATGAAGCCTTCCAAAGCGCCGACGCCGCCAGTGTCAGCAGCGCCGCCGATCAGCGTGGCGACTTTCGCTCGCTGGCCCCGACCGCGCGGCTGGCGCGCGCGCTGGGCGCCGGCGCGGACGTCGCGCTCAGTGGCGGGTATCGCTGGCTGGTCTTCAAGCCAAATCCCGATTACACCTTCGCCGGCCCCACGGGGGCGCTGGATCTGCGTTGGGTGAACGAAGACCCCGACGCCGGCGTCGACTGGGAGCTGGGCGGCGGCGTCGGGTACGAACGGCGCCAGTTCGACGGCCACGCGCTGGTCAAGGGCACGTGCACCGGCGCCACCTTGGGCCTGATGTGTCCGCCCACGCCCAACACCGTCGGCACCACCCGGCTTGACGATCTCTACTCCGGACACGCAGAGATCACCCGCACCGGCGCCGTCTTGCTGGGTCTGGGATACGTTCTGCAGTGGAACCAGTCGAACAGCATCGGCGAGACCCTGCAGCGACATTTTCTTTCGCTGCGCCTTGCCGCCGCCTTGCCGCTGGGCATTTACGTCGCCGCCCGCGGCGAATTGCTGATCGCCCGCTATGCGGATCCGGTCGTGCTGGCCGCCGGGACCGGCACGCAGTCGTACTACCCCGACATCGACCGCGAAAACCGCAGCAGCCTGCGGGTGGAGCTCAGCCGCACTCTCACCGACAATCTGCAGCTCATCGCCCGCTACACCGTCTACGTCAACGAGCTCGGCGATTCAGTCGGCCGCTATCACCGTCAGACCGCGCTGCTGTGCCTGGCCTTCACCGCCGAAAAATAAAAAAATCGGCGACGCCATCACTGGCGACGCCGATTCATCAGACGGCTATTGAGGCCGAAGCCCCGCGCGTTACATCATGCCGCCCATGCCGCCCATGCCGCCCATGCCGCCCATACCGCCGCCACCGCCCGGAGCAGGAGCCGGAGGCTCCTCCTTCGGCAGTTCGACGATCAGGGCCTCGGTGGTGATGAGCAGCGCCGCCACGGACGCGGCGTTCTGCAACGCGGAACGCACCACCTTGGTCGGGTCGATGACGCCGGCTTCCACCAGGTCCTCGAACTCGTCGGTGGCAGCGTTGTAGCCGAAGGCACCTTTGCCCTCGCGCACCTTGTGCACGACGATCGATCCTTCCTTGCCGGCGTTGGAAGCAATGGTCCGGCAGGGTTCTTCCAGCGCGCGTCGTACGATGGCCACGCCCGCCGCCTGTTCCTCCGACGTCGTCTCCACCTTCTCGATGGCCGACAGCGCGCGCACCAGCGCGACGCCGCCGCCGGGGACGATGCCTTCTTCAACGGCCGCGCGCGTGGCGTGCAAGGCATCCTCGACGCGGGCCTTCTTCTCTTTCATTTCGGTCTCGGTGGCGGCGCCCACGCGGATGACGGCCACGCCGCCCACCAGCTTGGCCAGACGCTCCTGCAGCTTCTCGCGATCGTAGTCCGAGGTGGTGTCTTCCACCTGCGAACGAATCTGCCGCACGCGCGCCTCAATGTCCGCCTTCTTCCCGACGCCGTCGACGATCGTCGTGTTCTCCTTGTCGATCGACACGCGCTTGGCGCGGCCGAGATCTTTCAGCGTCACGCCTTCCAGCTTGATGCCGAGATCCTCGGTGATGGCCTGTCCGCCGGTGAGGACGGCGATGTCCTTCATCATGTCCTTGCGGCGATCGCCAAATCCCGGCGGCTTGACCGCGCAGACCTGCAACGTGCCGCGCAGCTTGTTCACCACCAGCGTGGCCAGCGCTTCGCCTTCCACCTCGGCGATGATCAGCAACGGGCGGCCCGAACGCGCCACCTGCTCCAGCACCGGCAAGAGGTCCTTCATGCTGGAGATGTTCTTCTCGTGGATGAGAATGAACGGGTCGTCCAGCTTCACCTCCATGCGCTCGGTATCGGTCACGAAGTACGGCGACTGATAGCCGCGGTCGAACTGCATGCCCTCGACGACGTCCAGCGTGGTCTCCATCGACTTCGCTTCTTCGATAGTGATGACGCCTTCCTTGCCCACCTTCTCCATCGCATCGGCGATGATCTTGCCGATGAACTGATCGCCGTTGGCGCTGATGGTGCCGATCTGGGCGACGTCCTTCTGGCCCTTGGTCGGCTTGGACATCTTCTTCAGCGCCTCGACGACCTTCTCGACGGCCTTGTCGATCCCGCGCTTGAGCTCCATCGGGTTGTGTCCGGCAGCCACCAGGCGGCTGCCCTCGCGGAAGATGGCCTGCGCCAGAACCGTCGCGGTGGTCGTGCCGTCGCCGGCGATGTCGGAAGTCTTCGAAGCGACCTCCTTGACCATCTGCGCGCCCAGGTTGGCGAATTTATCCTCGAGCTCGATCTCCTTGGCGACGGTGACGCCGTCTTTGGTCACCGTGGGCGAGCCCCACGACTTCTCGATGACCACGTTGCGCCCACGCGGGCCCAGGGTCGCCTTCACCGCGTCGGCCAGTTGATTGACCCCGGACAGGATCCGCGCCCGCCCGGCCTCGTCGAACAGAATCTCTTTGGCTGCCATGTTTTCCCTCTACTTTTCGATGACGCCGAGGACATCGTCCTCGCGCATGATGAGATGATCGACCCCGTCGATCTTGATGTCGTTGCCGCTGTACTTGCCGAACAGTACGCGATCGCCCTTCTTGACGGCGAGCGGACGCACTGTGCCCTTGTCGTCAGCTTTGCCGCTGCCGACTGCCATCACCTCGCCCTCGGCGGGTTTTTCTTTGGCGCTGTCGGGAATGATGATTCCCCCTTTGGTCTTCTCTTCCTCAGCGACGCGACGGACCAGAATGCGATCTGCAAGCGGGCGAACCTTCATGGTTGACTCCTCCGAAATAAAAACGAAATGCGGTCTAGCACTCGGCGCGACCGACTGCTAGGCGCGGAGTCTATGCACAAGTCCTTTTCCGTCAATGCCTCCGCGGCGCGTCGTTGGCAACCAGGAAGCCTGACTGCCAACGTTAACGGCATGTATCTATTTGTAATGATTAATGAAACTTGACTGCCGGCCGATGTATCCTTGTACTAGAAGTCATGCATGTCGCCGATTCGATCGAAGAATTTTTTCGAGCCGAGGTCGACCGGGCCTTCAGGGAGCGTGGCCTCGCCTGCGGAACGTTGACCGAGCACTATGTTGTGCAATTGCTGGCGGCTTATGGCTCGCAACCGATCGAGGAGCGGCCGCTGGCCCTGCGGATGATGGCCGCGCTGGACGCCACCCCGCGCGAAAGGCGCACCAAGCTGCGCGAGATCGGAGACACGTCACTGTACGTGTCGGGCTTCTGGACAGACAGCTTCATGAACAAGCCCGTCGACGTCGAGTACTACATCGACATGGGCGGCACCGCGTATGGCGAACTGGCCCGCGGCGGCACTGGCTGGTCGGGCGATCCGTTCGGCGACGTGTTCGGCGATCTGGCGGCGAACTTTGCTCGTTTCGTCGAGGTGTTGATGCTGGTCAGCCGGCGAACTTCCCACTGCGCCAGCAGTCAGGACGTGGTGCGCCTTTACCAGCGCTGGCAGCGCACCAAGAGTCAGTGGGCGGCCCGCCGACTGGCGGCGCTGGGCGTGGTGCCACCAAAAAACCAGGGCCCGCTGCAATAATGGCCGAACGCGCGGCGGCCGGGTCTGGCGCCGCAGAAGCAACGCCGCCCGCCGAGACGCCGTCGGTGCTGGGTCGGCTGCAGCTGGGCCTGGAAGACCTTTACCGCGTGCGCACCGATCTGGCGGTCGATGCCTTCGTCATCGACCACCAGCAACGGCAACAAGCCGGCCTGACGCGCGCGCCGCGCGAGCAACTGTTGCTGCGCCAATCGGGCGACGATCTGGATCTGGCGCTGTTCGTCGATCCGGCGACGGTGGCCAATCTGGAACGAAACGATCCATCGCACGGTCTGCACGAAGGAAATTTCAGCGACTTCTGCCTGGCGGTGGAAGGCGTCAGCCACTTTGTCTACGTGGCGCTGTGCGCGGCCGGCGATCGTCGCGTCTCGGCGCTGGAGCTTGAACTTCAAGCCGAGGTCGACAAGTTCGCCTGCTGCGTGCTGCTGTCGAGACGGGGCGCCGATCTGCGCCGGCGTCTGTACTCTCAGGTTCAATTCGACGCGAACCTCGACGACGACGAACGCGCCCGCTATCGCACCGCCAATGATCAAGCCAACCGCTATGCGGCGGCGCTGGAGCGGCGGTTCATCGCCACCGATCGGTTGACTCAGATGCTGGGCGATCTGCGGCTGTTTTACCGCCTTGATCTGCCCGCCAAGCTGGACCACATCGGGCGGGCCTCAGGTTGATTGGCGACCGGGTCTAGGGCAGGCGCATGTTGTCGATGAGGCGGGTCCGGCCGACGAGTGCCGCCACCAGCATCACCGCTGGCTGATCGACGCGCGCGATAGGGGCCAGCGTTTCGGCATCGCGCAGCTCAACGTAGTCGACGCTGTCGACCTGACCTTTCAGCGCGCCCGCGGCCAGCGCCACCAGCGCGGCGCCGTCCTTTTCGCCCGCCCGCGCTGCCGAGACCGCCAGGTGGAGTCCGCGCGACAGCGACAGCCCGCGCTGCCGCTCGACCGGCGACAGATAGCGGTTGCGCGACGACATGGCCATGCCGTCCGCCTCGCGCACGATGGGCATGCCCACGATGTCGACGGACAGGTCCAGGTCGCGCACCATGCGGCGAATGACCGCCAGTTGCTGAAAATCTTTTTCGCCGAACAGCGCCACCTGCGGGCGAACGACGTTGAACAGCTTGCAGACCACCGTCGCGACGCCGACGAAGTGTCCGGGCCGGCGCTCACCGCAGAGGCCCTTCTCCACCTCGCGCACCTCGACGAAGGTCTGAAAGCCGGGCGGATAGACCGCCGCTGCCTCGGGCACGTACGCCACGTCGGTGCCGGCCGTCGCCGCAAGCGCGAGATCGCCGTCGAGATCGCGCGGGTAGCGCGCCAGATCTTCGGTCGGTCCGAACTGCGTCGGGTTGACGAAGATCGACAGCACCAGGCGTTGACCGCGCCGGCGACCTTCGCGCAACAACGAGACGTGGCCTTCGTGCAGAGCACCCATCGTCGGCACGAAGGCGATGCGATGGCCCTGGCGGCGCGCCGTTTCGGACCAGGCCGCCATCTCGATTGAATCGCGGATGATCGTCGGCGGCGCGGTCAATCCCAGCTCTCGTCTTTCGAGGGGAAGCGTCCAGCGCGCACGTCGTCGGCATACGCGGCGAAGGCCTGGCCGACGGCGGCGCCCATCTCGGCATAGCGGCGAACGAAACGCGGCTTCCACGACGGCTCCAGACCCAGCAGATCGTGCATCACCATCACCTGCCCGTCGCAATCTGGCCCGGCGCCGATGCCGATGGTCACGGTGGGAACCGCCTCCGTGATCGTCGCGGCCAGGGCGCGCGGCACGCCTTCGATGACCATCGCGTACGCGCCGGCCTCGGCGACGGCGCGGGCGTCGGCCAGGATCGCCGCGCGCTGCTCGTCGGTGCGGCCTTGAAGCTTGAAGCCACCGAACTTGTGGATCGACTGCGGCGTCAACCCGACGTGACCCATCACCGGGATGCCCACCGCCACCAGACGGCGGATGAGCTCGGCGACTTCGACGCCACCTTCGACCTTGACCGCCTCGGCGCTCGCTTCTTTGATCAGCCTGCCCGCCGCGCGCATGCCGTCTTCGATCGACGCCTGGTAACTCATGAATGGCATGTCAGCCACCAGGTGAGCGCGGGTCACGCCGCGGCCCACCGCCCGGGTGTGATAGACGACGTCGTCGACGGTCACCGGCAACGTTGAGCCCAGGCCCTGTACCACCATCCCCAGCGAATCGCCGACCAGCACCACGTCGACGCCGGCCTGGTCGGCCAGGCGCGCGAAGACGACGTCATACGCGGTCAGCGCCACCACCTTGTCGCCACCCTTGCGGGCGCGCACGGCGGGCGCGGTCACTTTCAACGTGGTGTTTGGTTTGGGCGGCGTCGACATGGCGGCGTTGATTATCCCCGACTCCAGTGGCTGGTGCCGCTGCGCGTGCGGCGGATGACCGACACCAGCGCGGCTCGGTCCTCGCGGTTGTTCACGAAGTCGATGTCGGAGGCGTTGACGATCAGCAACGGGCCTTCGTTGTAGTTGAAGAAGAACTCGGCGTAGGCGTGGGCCACCTGCTCGACGTAGTCGGCGCGGATCGGTTTTTCTTCGCTGCGTCCGCGCTTGCGAATGCGCTCTAGCAGCACGTCGGTGCGCGCTTGCAGGTACACGACCAGATCCGGCGTCACGGTGCGCGGCTTCAGCATCTGGTAGACGCGATCGTAAAGGGCCATCTCGTCGGCCGACAGGTTCAGCGCGGCGAACAGACGATCCTTGGCGAACAGATAGTCCGACACGGTTCCACCGCGGGCGAACAGATCGCCTTGTGACAGCTCGCCCTGCTGGCCGTATCGCTGCAACAGGAAAAACAGCTGCACCGACATGGCATGCCGTTTGGGATCTCTGTAAAAAGGCCCCAGGAACGGATTCTCCTCGGGATTTTCCCGGATGATCCGGGCTGATAGCTCTTCGGCCAGGATCTCCGCCAGGCTGGATTTGCCGGCGCCGATGGGACCTTCCACGGCGATGTATCGAGGCCGGTCGGTGCGCGCCATGGTCAGCGTCCCCTATACCGCGCCAGCGCGGCCACGATCAAATCGCCCAAGCGCCGGCATTCCTCAGTCGGCAAACAGCAGCTCAACCCGGGCCAGCGTTGGCTTGGGTCGTGCCGACGGTGGCGTCGTCGGGGCCGAAACCACCAGACCACCTTTCACCGTCTCTTCGAGGCAACCGACGAAGTCCGGGTCGAGATTGTTCGGGCGCGGCACCGTGGCGCGCGTCAGGTTGCCGCGACCGTCAAGTTCGAGGTCCAGCGCGATCCGCAGCGGTTCATGCGGCGGCGGAAGCGAGAGGCGCGCCAGACACCCGTCCAGCAAATTGGGACGGTGTCGCCAGGCCACATCGATCAATGGCGCCGGGATCGGCCCCGACGCATAGGTGGTAGCGGTGCCGGCCAGGTGATAGGCGCTGCGGCCGTTGCGGTGCTGGCGGCGCGCCTCCAGCGCCGCCAGATGCGCGCGGGCCGGTTTTTCCCAGCGTCCACCGGGTTGGGCGGCGAGAAAGGCGCGGAACGCTTCCTCCGCCTCGTCGGTTCGCTCCGCCACCAGATGCGCCAGCGCCAGATAATAGTGAACGTCGCCGGCGGGAACGAACGAAACGTCGCTGCCCGGCTGCTGGCCCAGGTGCAAAAGCGCCATGCCCGGATCCAAGAGCAGCGCGCGGCCAATCATCTCGTGCGCGCCGGCGGGCTTTCCGTCGCGATCCAGCGCCACGCCCAGGCCGTAGTAACTCAGCGCCAAAGTGTGATCGCGCAGGCGGCGATCGGGAGCGTCGTTGTCCGCGGAAATGGCCTCGCGATAGCGATCCTCGGCCTCCGGCAAACGACCGACGGCCATCAGCAGTTCAGCGACGTTGGCGGCGACGACGGCGTCGGGGCGGCCCAAGGCCAGCAAGCGATCGGTGGCCGCCACCGCCTGGGCGTATGCGCCGCGATCGGCGTACAACGCTGCCAATCGTAGCCAGCACTCACTTTGTTGCGCGGGCAGCTCGGCCAGCGCCAATGCGCGCCGCAACGTTCGCACGGCGTCGTCGCCGCGCCCGAGGGTGGTCGCCACGTCGGCCAGCGCCAGGGTCAGGCGAAAATCGCCGGGGCGCAGGTCCAGAGCCTGGCGCAGGATCGGTTCGGCCTTGGCTGCCCGCTGGCGCCGCATCGCCGCGCCGGCTTCCGTGCGCGCCGGAACGCCCACTCGCACAGCGCCCCGCTCGGGGGCCAAAAGCTCGTCCGCCTGATGGACCAGCTGATCCCAGCGCCGTGTATCAACCTCATCGGTCGCCCGCTGCCAAAAATCGCCGGCTTCGGCGGCTCGACCAGGCGCGGCACCGACCAGTAAAAAGACGATAATCCCGGCCCGCAGCGCCATCAGTCGCTGACCTGCCCCTCCAGCAATCAACCGTTTGCCCTCTTCGGCACGTGACGAGCCCCGGCAATTATACGCGCTGTTTTCCCGCTTTTTCGGGGTATGTTACCACCCGTGCATCCCGACGACGGTCCCCCGCGCAGCATGACGTCGTCGGGCGCGATCGCCATCTCGGCGGACGAGCCGACGCCGATGCTGGTCTTGTCGGAGCCGCGTTCACCGACGGTCCGCGACGAGGAAGAACAAGCGCTGATCGAACGCTGCCTGGCCGGCGACATGGAAGCGTTCCGGCCGTTGGTCCAGCGTTATCAGCGACTGGCTTTCTCGGTGGCGCTGCGCATGCTGGGCAGCCGCACCGACGCCGAGGACGTGGCCCAGCAAGCGTTCGTCGACGCCTTCAACGCCCTGGATCGGTTTCGCGGGCAGGGGCGCCGCCACGCCTTTTCCACCTGGCTGCTGCGCATCGCCGTCAACCGATCGAAGGACATCCTCAAATCGAAGCGGCGCACCGAAGAGCCGTTGCGGCACGACATCCCGGGCAGCGCCGCGGTGTTCTCGCACGATCCGTCCAACCCCGAATCGAACGCCTCGCGCGGCGAGCGGCGCCAGCACCTTGAATGGGCGTTGCTGCGCCTCGAACCCAAGTACCGCGAGGTGCTGATCCTGAAAGACATCGAAGATCTCTCGTACGACGAGATCCGTTCGATCCTGGAGCTTCCGATTTCCACGCTCAAAATCCGAGCGGTGCGCGCGCGCATGATGCTGCGCCGATTGGTCGATGGTCAGGGTGGGCGCTGACCATGTGGCGCCGTTCATCGCCCGCTAGCAGCGAAGTCGTCGACGGCATCGTCGAGGAGTTGGCCTCGCTGCGCGCCGATGTTCACACGCCGCCGGCGATGGTGGCGCGGGTGATGGGTGAGATCGCCGACCGCCCGTCGCCCAGCCTGCTGGCCTGGCTGCAGCGGCCGCTGCGCATCGTCCTACGGATTTCGCCGATGGCAATCGTCGGCGGGACGGTCGGGCTGGCGCTGGCGGGGGCGCTGCTGGCGTCCACCGGTCGCTACCCGATCCCGATGTCCATCGCCCGCAACGACGTGCCGGCAGCCGCGCCCGCGCCGCCTTCGATCAGCGCCGCCTTATCGGCTGCGCCGGCGTCCAGCGCGCCGCCGGCGAGGGTGCTGGTGCGGTTCGCCTTGCGGGCCAAAGACGCCCGCCGGGTGGCAGTGGCCGGCACGTTCAACAACTGGAACGCCACCGACGCAGTCCTCGCCAGCAGCAACGGCGGCGGCGTTTTCACCGGTACCTTCGCTCTGCCGCCGGGCGATCACGAATACATGTTCGTCGTCGACGGCCGCTTTGTCACCGATCCCAACGCGGGCGAATACCGGCCCGACGGCTTTGGCAACCTGAACGCGCTTTTGCGCCTTTAGCCGACGCCGTTTTTCTTCAGGAAGGCCAGGGCGCGCGTCCAGCCGTCCTCGGCAGCGTCCTGGCGATAGCTCGGACGATAGTCGGCAAAGAAGGCGTGGCCGGCGTCGGGGTAGATCTTGAACTCGCAGGCCCGGGCGGCTTTTGAGTGGGCGGCGGCCAGCGCTTTTTGCATTTGCTCGACGGTGGCGACGGGGATGCCTTGATCCTGAGCGCCGTAAAGGCCCAGCACCGGCGCCTTCACCGCGGCGGCGATATCGAGGGGATTCTGCGGGTGCAGCGGATCTTTATTCCCGACGATGCGGCCGTACCAGGCGACGCCGGCGCGCAGGTGCGGGTTGTGCGCGCTGTAGAGCCAGACGATGCGACCGCCCCAGCAAAACCCGTTGATTGCCAGCCGCGAGACATCCGCTTCGCCGCTGGTCTTGGCCCACGCCACCGTGGCATCCAGATCGCCCATCACCTGCTGGTCGGGAACCTTCGAGACCACCTTGGCCATGATCTCTTTCGAGTCGGTCATGGTCGACACGTCGCCCTGGCGCGCGTACAACGCGGGCGCGACGGCAAGGTAGCCTTGTTTGGCGAAGCGCCGGCAGACGTCTTTGATGTGTTCATGGACGCCGAAGATCTCCTGCACCACCATTACGACGGGGAATCCTTTGCCCTTCGATTTCGCCGTGCCTTTACCGGGCATGGCGCGATAGCCGGGGATGCTCTCGGCGCCGACCGGGATCTTGATCTCGCCCGCCTCGATGCCTTCATCGCTGGTGGAGATGGTGGCGGCGGAGACGGGCAGCACCGCCAGGGCGAATCCGCTGCCCAAGGCGGTGACGATGACCTGACGGCGGGACGGACGCTCAGCGCTGTCGCGAGGGACGGCAGCCGTTTTGCCGGTTGATCGCATGCGGCCAACCGTAGCATGGCGGCACGCCGGACGATCGAAAGCGAACGCCGCTAGTAGAAATTCACCTGCAGTCCCAGATTGAGATCGGCCACCGCGGACGTCGTCGGGAATCCCACCAACCCGTTAATTTCCAGGTTCACGGAAAGCGCGCGCACCACCGCGTAGGAAAGGCCGCCGCTCAAGCCGGCAATGATCGGACCGCCGAGGACCGAGTCTTTGGCGCCCGGATCAGTTTCATCGGGCGTGAAGATGAACCGAAAATTGCCGTAGCCGACAGTGGGCCCGCCGTAAAGACGAATCGATCGAGGCGCCGTAAAGAACAGCATGCGCAACAGAACCGCCGCCGCGCCCGAGGCGCCGCGCTTGTCCTTGCCGGATTGTTCAATCCATTGAATGCGCCCCTGCAACGCAAGAGCGAACCCTTTGGTCACGTGGAGACCAAACTCCGGCGCAAGCTGACCCAAACCCGCCCACCCCAATCCCGGACTGAACTTGCTCTGAAGATCCTTGCGCACTTCGAGACCGTCGCCCTTGGCATAACCAAAACCACTACCGGCGCCGAGGCCGATCCACAGCTTGCGTGACGGGAAGCGCGGCCCCCGCGATTCCTTGTCCACCGTCCGTCGCACCACCCCGTGCTGGTCCAGGTTTTCCAGCGGGTTTTCTTCAGGCTCGGCCGCCGCCGCGGGGTGGGCTTTGCTATCGGCGTCCGCCTCCGCTTCGTCCGGGTCGCGCACCAGCATGAGATTCGGGCTGCCGCCGCGGCCGTTGGCCACGATCGGTTTGCCATTGCGGTCGCGTCCCTCGACGTAAAATTGTACCGACTTGCCTTCGGTGACGTCTTTGGGAATTTCCCCGACGAACCATCCCTTGGGGCTCTTCTTCATTGCCACAGTGGAGAATTCTTCCGCCCCAGGCACGCGATAGAAAAGCACCGTCGAAAAGACCTTCAGGGCCGGGGACACCGCACAACGAATGACCGCGCTTTGGCCCCGGGCGACGTCGTCGGTGTTCGGGCAGTCCAGCGCCGCGACGTTCATGGGAAGGTCGGGCTCGTCTTGGCCCTTGCCCTTGCGGGCGGGCGGCGCCTTGCTTTCCTCGGCGTTCTTCTTGTTGCTGGCGCTCTTCTTATTGTCACTGTCAGTGTCGTCGTCGCTGGTCACGGTGGCGCCGCCGCCTTTGGCCACTTGCGCCTGTGCGTCGCTGAACGCCGCGCTGATGGCCGGCGTTTCCATCGCGGTCGCCACGCGGATCTCCGGATCGATCTGCAAGGCTCGTACAAAGCACTGCACCCCGGCGTTGCGATCGTGCAGACCGACGACGTAGACCGCGCCCAGGTGCAAATAGGTGCGCGCCACGATGGGGTGGGTTTCGATGCTGCTTTTTTTTGCCTCGGCGATCGCCTCGAGCAGGCGGCGCTTGGCGCTTTTCCACTCGAGGTTGTCGTAATCGTCCAGGGCGCGCTTGTTCATCTGGACGAGCTTGGCCACCGCCGGCGGATCGCGGGCCAAGACCGTCGCCGGGGAGAAAATCAGCCCGACGGCGACCAACAGAGCGGACACAAGCGGCACGGAAAGGGGCTGAATCATCTTCGCCGTCCTCGCTGCAGAGGAACCCGATTCGAGACCTTGTGTATCACGGCAACGCGAGGGGAAGATGCCATTTCGCATATGGGTCAGTGCCGAACAGCGACGGGTTCCGTCATGCTCTGGTTGATTTTCGCGGCCATGCTTTTTCCCCGCGCCGCGTCCGGCGCGCCGACCGACTTGCCGGTTGACCAGCGACTGGATCCGGTGCGCCCCGCGCTGCAGGCGGCGCTCGCCCGGGCCGCCGACGCCAGCGTGCCGGTGCAGCCGGTGGTCGACAAGATCCGCGAAGGATTGGCCAAAGGCATCGCCGCGCCGGCCATCCGGGACGCCACCATCCATCAGGTCGCCCTGCTGGTCGACGCGCAGCACTTCGTGGCCGCCCATCGCCCCGGGGTGCCATCGTTCCCGTTGGTGCGCGCCATCGCCTTGGCCAAAGAAAGGGGGATCTCCCCGGCTGACCTTCAATCGCTGGTCGAAGTGCTGGAGCCGGCCGCCGTCGCCACGCGCGCCGTGGAGGCCACCACCGACCTCGCCAGCCATGACTACCCGCTGCGGCCGGCAGCCACATCAGTGCTGGCCCTGGCCCAGCGCGAGCCGGCCGCCGTGCCGCGTCTGCTGGCCGGCCTGGAAGCCATCCGCGCCGAAAAGAAACTCACCGCCGCGTCAGCGCTGAACGCCCTCAACCGACATGCCGCGGACAACGATTCGTTCGAGACCATCGTGACCCGCATTCTTCAGGAGCCACTGCCGACCGCCGCCCCGCTCAAGGCGAAACGCCGCCGGCATCGGTCGGCCGACTGAACGCCGACACGTTGGCGCCGCGTTATAGATCCAGGTCCGCTTGCGCGGCCCGTTCCATGATGAACTTGAAGCGCGCCTCGACGTCCTTGCCCATCAGCTCGCCCAGGACGCGGTCGGTCTCGACGGCGTCGTCGACGGTGACGCGCAGGAGGCGCCGGCTGGCCGGATCCAGCGTGGTGCGCCGCAACTCATCGGGCTGCATCTCGCCCAGCCCCTTGAAGCGCATGATCTCTGGCTTGGCGTTCTTCGGCAGCCCAGCGACGATGCGTTCGCGGTCGGCTTCATCCAGCGCCCAGTACGTCTCCTTGCCGTGATCGATGCGGAACAGCGGCGGCTGGGCAAGATAGACGAAGCCGTCGCGCACCAGCGGCGTCAGGTGTCGGTAAAAGAAGGTCATCAACAGAGTGGCGATGTGGTGGCCGTCGGAATCGGCGTCCATCAGCAAGATGATCTTGTGATAGCGCAGCCGATCGCCCTTGAAGTCTTCGCCGACGCCGCACCCCAGGGCCGAGACGACATCTTGCAGTTCCTTGTTCGACAGCACCTTCTGCAGGGAGGCCTGCTCGGCGTTCAACACCTTGCCGCGCAAGGGAAGGATCGCCTGGGTCTTGCGCTCGCGGCCCTGCTTGGCCGAACCGCCGGCCGAATCGCCCTCGACGATGAACAGCTCGCTGCGCGCCGGATCCGTCGACGAACAGTCCGCCAGCTTGCCCGGCAAGTTCAGCCGGTGCGACACCGCCGTCTTGCGCGACACCGCCTGCGACGCCGCCCGCGACGCCTCCCGCGCCTTGGCCGCCAGGGCGATGCGCTCGACGATGGCGGCCCCGGCGGTGCGGTTTTCCAGCAGGAACGTCTCCAGCGCCGGGCGCACGACACCGTCCACCTGGTTCTGCGCCTCGGGGCTGCCCAGACGTTCTTTGGTTTGCCCCTGGAACTGCGGCTCCTGCATGTACACCGACAGGACGCCGACCAGACCTTCGCGGATGTCTTCCGCGGTCAGCGTGACGCCCTTGGGGGCCAGGTTCGCCGCTTCGATGAACGAGCGCACCGCCTTGACCACCGCCGCCCGGAATCCCTGCTCGTGCGTGCCGCCCTGGGTGGTGGGGATGGCGTTGACGTACGAACGGATGGTCTCCTCGTGCGACTCCGTCCACTGCAGCGCGCACTCCATGCGAAAACCGCTGTCGACGGTGCGCTCGAAATAAAACACCTGCGGCGCCGTGGGCGCCTTGCCGCGATCGGCGACCACCTTGGTGAGAAAATCGGCGATGCCGCCGGCGTGCTCGAACACCTCGCTGGTGCCGGCCGCTTCGTCCTTGTAGGTGATCTTGAGGCCCTTGTGCAGGAAGGCCTTGGCGTCCAGGCGGAAGCGGATGGTCTCGGTCGAGAACTCCTGCTGGCCGAAGATCTGTGGATCGGGGCGAAACAGGATCGACGTGCCGCTGCCGCGCGCCGTGCCCACCTTGCGCAGCTTGCTGACCGCTTTGCCGCGCTCGTAGGTCTGCTCCCACTCGGCGCCGTCGCGCTTGACGGTGGCGACCAGCTTTTCCGACAGGGCATTGACCACCGACGAGCCGACGCCGTGCAGGCCGCCCGAAAATTGATACTGCGCCGACGAGAACTTGCCGCCGGCGTGCAGCGTGGTCAGCACCAGCTCCAGCGCCGACTTCTTGAATTCCTTTTTGACGTCTACCGGAATGCCGCGCCCGTCGTCGGTGACCGTCGCCGACTGCTTGTCCTTGTGCAACGTGACGTGGATGTGCGAGGCGAACCCGTTGATCACCTCGTCGACCGAGTTGTCGACGATCTCCCACAAAAGGTGGTGATAGCCCTTGGTGTCGGTGCCGCCGATGTACATGCCGGGGCGGCGGCGCACCGGCTCCAGGCCCTCGAGGACCGTGATGTGTTCGGAGGTGTAAGAGGCGCTGGCCATGGTCGAGGGAAGCCTAGTTCAACAAGGAGGGCGCGGCGGGCGGCTCGGGTGGAGCGGCGCGCGTGACGGTAGCCTTGCGGGCCAGTTGATGACCGCGACCGCCGCGGCCAGTGACATCGAAGCGGCCGGGGCCGACGGCGATCTTCTTGCCGCTGTCCAGCTCGGCGATCAGCACATCTTTCTCCTTCGGCCGGCCAACGCCGAAGCCCAGCACGCCGTCGTCCTCGGCGACCTTGATGACGGTGACGCCGCGCCCGGGATTGGCCAGCTCGGGCAGCTCGTCGGCGGCGCACAGCAAGGCGCGCGCCTGGGTGGTGACGACGCAGACCACGTCGGTCGCCTTCGCCAAGGCGATGCCGACGATCTCGTCGCCGTCGGCCAGCTTGGCGAAGCGCCGGCCGGCGCGCGTGGACAGCTCGCGGTGCGGATCGAGATTGAAGCGCATGCCGAAGCCACGGCGGGTGACGGCGGCGCACAACCCGCCGGTGGGAACGGCGGCCGTGCTCATCAGCTGCGCGGCGATGGCCCGTTCACCGTCGCGAAAGTTGAAAAGCTTCTGGATGGGCTCGCCGTAGCCGGTGGACGCCGGCACGTCGTTGATGCGCATGACGTAGCAGCTGCCCAGGTTCGAGAAGATGGCCATCGATTCTTTCGTCGACCCGCGCACGGCGGTCAGCACCGCGTCGCCCTCGCGCAGACGAGTCGCGGACAGATCCTTGATCTCCCGCGAGCGTTTCAGCCAACCGTCGCGGGACAGCACCACCGTGGCGTCCTCGTCGACGATGAAGGCCTCGGCGTCGAACGCGACGTCTTCGCCGCCGGGTCCGCCGATGCGGGTGCGCCGCTTGTCCTTGAACTTGTCGGAGACCTCGGAAAGCTCGGTGCGGATGACCTTCCACAGCTTGCGCTTGTCGCCCAGGATGGCCCGGATGTCCTTGGCCCGGACCTGCTTTTCGCGCAGTTCGTCCAGGATGGCCTGAATTTCCAGGCGCGCCAGCTTGTACAGCTTCAGCTCAAGAATGGCGTCGGTCTGCACGTCGTCGATCCCGAAACGCTTCATCAGCTTGCCGGCGGCGTCGGCCTTGCCGTCCGATTTACGGATGATGCGGATCGCTTCGTCCAGCAGATCGAAGATGATCCGGAAGCCTTCCAGAATGTGAATGCGGCGCTCGAGCTCGCCGAGCTCGAACTCAAACCGGCGGGTCACCACCTCCTCGCGGAACTCGAGGAACTCGCGCAGGATGGCCTTCAGATCCAGGCGCATCGGCCCGGCGATTTCGCGGTTCTCCGTCGGCACTAGGCAGGTGAAGTTGCAGTGGAACGACTGTTCCAGCGGCGTGTGCTTGTAGAGATACGACATCACCAGCGCCGGATCGGCGTCGCCCTTCAGCTCAAGGACGATGCGCACGTCGGCGGTGGATTCGTCGCGCACGTCCACCAGCATGGGCAGCGTCTTGTTGATGATCACGTCGGCGATGCGCTCGACGACGGTGGACTTGTCGATGCCGAAGGGAATCGACGTGACGATGATGCGATCGCCGCCGCGCTGCTGGGCCTCGGTCTTCCACTCGCCGCGCAGGCGGACGCCGCCCTGCCCGGTCTCGTAGATCTCGCGCAGCTCTTTCTTGTTGTTGGTGATCTGCCCGCCGGTGGGAAAATCCGGGCCCTTGATGAACTTCAGGAGATCTTTGGTCTCCAGATTCTTGTCGTCGATGAGCGCGATGGCCGCCTGGCAGACTTCTTCCAGGTTGTGCGGCGGAATGTTGGTGGCCATGCCGACGGCGATGCCGGTGCAGCCATTGACCAGAAGCTGCGGCAGCTTGGCCGGCAGGACGATCGGTTCTTCAGTGGTGCCGTCGTAGTTGGGGCGAAAGTCGACCGTGCCCTGCTTGATCTCCGACAGCAGCTCCATCGCCAGCGGAGCCAGGCGCGCCTCGGTATAGCGGTAGGCGGCGGCGCCATCGCCGTCCAGCGAGCCGAAGTTGCCGTGCCCGTCGACCAGTAGATAGCGCAGGGAAAAATCCTGGGCCATGCGCACCATCGCTTCGTACGAGGACGCGTCGCCGTGTGGGTGGAATTTGCCCAGCACCTCGCCGACGATGGTGGCGCACTTGCGAAAGCGCGCGTCGGGGTAAAGGTGCAGGTTGGCGTACATCGCGTAGAGGATGCGCCGCTGGACCGGCTTCAAACCGTCGCGCACGTCGGGCAGCGCCCGCGCCGTGATGACGCTGACCGCGTAGTTCAGGTAGCGGCGCTGGGCTTCGAGCGCCAGGGATGCGTCCGTGGGCGGCGTCGGCCCGCCGCCGCCATTGCCGCCGTCACCGCCGCCGCGTTTCTTGCCACGACCGCCGCCGCCCCCATTGCGCGTTGGCGCATCGCTGACGGTGTCTTTTTCCGTGCTGCCCGGGAGATCGAGTTGCCGCTGAGCCATTGGACGTAACTGCATCGCAAGCTAAAGGACGCCCTGCCCGAATGCAAGAAAGCCCCGGCTCACCGACGGTCGACCTCGCCGCGATTTCAACGCGAGCGCCCGCGGGCAGCGCTTAGCTTTGCAGCTTCTTGCGCTTCCAGCCGCGGGGCGGGCGCTTTTCTGACGCGTTCGAATTGGCCGGCGAATAGTCGACCCAGCGGAAGCTTGGCGCCGGCCGCACGTCGATGTGGACGAACTGGCTGCGCGGGTAGATGCCGATGCCCATGCCGCCGGTGTCCAGCGTCTCGGCAAAGGCGCGCACCTTCTTCGGGCTGACGCCGCTGATGCGGATGTCGCTGGCGGTGCCACTGAAGTGGTGGCTCGACTGCTTGCGCTGGTTGCGATAGCCCGAGATGATCTCGAGCGGCTTGCCGAAGTGGTCGTACACGTGCGACAGCAGCGTCAGCAGGCGCGGGTCGATGGCCTTTTCATCCTCGGTGCGGCGACAGCGGAGGATGTGGTCGACTTGGCGAAGCGAGTCGATGTTGTACGAGCCGTCCTCGTTGAAGATGTTCACGTCGGCTTCTTCTTTGAGGCCCTGCGTGGCCACCACCAGATGACCGGACGGTGGCGGCAGCGGTTCCTGGCGCAGATTCTCCTCGGCCACCACCCGGCCGCTGAAGCGCGCCGTGTGTTTGGAACGTCGATGACGCCCGGGCCGCTGGGCGGGCGGCGCCTCGGTCGCGCTGTCCCCCGCCTCCTCGGCGTGGTCGCTGTGTGAATCATCAGGCGCCGCGAACACTGCGGGGGAGGCCACCGCCGAGAGCACGAACGCCGCTCCGAAGAAAACCAACCGAAGCATGAAACTTTAGGGTGCGATGAAACACGCTGGAGGGTCAACCAAAAACGCCGCACCGCTCGGTGGAAAATGGGGCGTCATGTCGCAGCTTTCCTACTTTACCGCTTTCCTTTGGCCTTTATCGCTTTTGAACATTTCGTTTAGGCAATCGCGCCAGCGGAAGCCGCGCGCGGTCAGCGGTGCGGCGCTTCGACCTGGCTGGGGACGTGGACCAGCTCGATGCCCAGGCGTTCGGCGACCTTGAAGATGCGTTCATCGCGGTAGAACTCGCCATAGACGATGCGGCGCACGCCGGCGTTGGCGATCTGTTTGAAGCAGCTCCAGCAAGGACTGGCGGTGACGTACACCGTACCGCCGTCGATCATCACGCCATTCTTCGCCGCCTGGATGAGAGCGTTCGCTTCGGCGTGGATGGTGGCGACGCAGTGATCGTTCTCCATCATGTGGCCGTCGTCCGTGCAGTGGGGCATGCCTCTGATCGATCCGTTGTATCCCGTCGACAGGATGGTGCGATCGCGGACGATAACGGCGCCGACGAACTTGCGCGGACAGGTCGAGCGCGACGACACCACCTGCGCGATGTTCATGAAGTATTGATCCCACGGCACGCGCTGGTCCATGGCGTCTCTCTTATCAGATAAGCGGGACAAGCAGGGCTCGTTTGGTAGTATCCGCGCCAGCTGTGGACTGGAAAGCAACCCTCAATCTGCCCAAGACCAACTTCGCGATGCGCGCCGATCTGGCCAAGCGCGAGCCACAGTGGCTCAAGCGCTGGGAGGACGAGCAGCAGTACCAGCGCATCCTGGACGAACGTCTTCGTGAAGAAGCGACGCCGTTCATCCTGCACGATGGCCCGCCCTACCCGACCGGCGCCATTCACTACGGCACGGCGCTGAACAAGGTCCTCAAGGACATCATCGTGCGCTCGCAGCTCATCATGGGGCGACGGGCAGAGTTTCGTCCCGGCTGGGATTGCCACGGCCTGCCCATTGAACAGCAGGTGGAAAAAGAGCTGGGCGCCAAGAAGAAAGAGCTCTCGGCGGCGCAGTTCCGCACGCTGTGCGAGGCGCACGCGCGCAAGTTCGTCGACGTCATGCGCGCCGAGTTCAAGCGACTCGGCTGTCTCGGGCACTGGAGCGATCCCTACCTGACGCTGTCCAAGGATTACGAGGCGACCATCGTGCGCCAGCTGGCCGAGTTCGCGCGGCGCAAGCTCATCTACCGCGACAAGAAGCCGGTGCACTGGTGTCTCATCCACCGCACGGCGCTGGCCGAAGCGGAGGTGGAATACGAAGACCACGCCTCGCCGTCGATCTACGTCCGCCTTCCGGTGCACGGCGATCTGGGCAAGGCGGACCCGCGCCTCAAAGATCAAAGGGCGGCCTTTGTCATCTGGACCACCACGCCCTGGACGCTGCCGGCGAACCTGGCCGTCGTCGGCAACCCCGAGCTTGATTACGTGGCCATCCCCGTCGAGCGCGACGGCGGCCGCGAGTTCTTGGTGGTGGCCGCCGGTTTGGCCGAAAATTTTCTCGCCGCCTGCGGAATCACCGCCCCCAGCGAGACCTGGGTGCGGCTGTCGCGTGAGGGATTCCGCGCGTTGCAAGGCACGCGCTACACGCCGCCGTTTCCACCAGCGACGACCGCCGAGCTTGATTACCGCCTTTATTTCGCGCGCCACGCCACCCTGGAGGCCGGCACCGGCCTGGTCCACACCGCGCCCGGGCACGGCGCCGAGGACTACGTCGTGGGGCGCGAGGTCGGCCTGCGCATCTACGCGCCGGTCGACGAAAGTGGTCGCTTCACGCCCGACGCCGGCGAATGGGCCGGTATGCAAGTGTTCGACGCCAACCCGAAGATCGTCGCCACGCTGGCCGCGCGGGGCGTGCTGCTGAACAAAGCCGGCGAGACCGTGCGCCATTCCTACCCGCATTGCTGGCGCTGCAAGAACCCGATCATCTTTCGCGCCACCGAACAATGGTTCGCCAAGCTGGGCGAAGCCGACGACGCTTCGTCGCTGCGCAGCGCCGCCCTGCGCGAGATCGCCAAGACGCAGTGGATCCCTTCGTGGGGCGAAAACCGCATCCGCGGCATGATCGAGGCCCGCCCCGACTGGTGCCTGTCGCGCCAGCGCGTCTGGGGCGTGCCCATCCCGGCCTTTCGCTGCGCCAACGAGGCGTGCCGGAATGATCTGCTGGACGGGACCGTTATGGACCGCGTGGCCGAGATTTTCGCCGCCGAAGGATCCAACGCCTGGTTCGCCCGCCCGGCCGCCGAGCTGCTGCCGCCCCACACCACCTGCTTCCGCTGCGGCGGCGCCACCTTCGACAAGCAGCACGACATCGTCGACGTGTGGTTCGAGTCGGGCGTGTCCTGGGCCGCCGTCTGCGAGAACAAGCTGGTGGCGCGCGGCGAGAAGGTCGACCTTTATCTGGAAGGCTCCGATCAGCACCGCGGGTGGTTTCACTCGTCGCTGCTCACCGGCGCCGCCACCCGCGATCAGGCGCCTTACAAGGCTGTGCTGACCCACGGCTGGGTCCTCGACGAGCGCGGCAAGGTCTATTCAAAGTCGGAGATCGCCAAGGCACGGCAGAGCGGCGCCAAGATCGACTACGTCGATCCCGGTGTGTGGATGGAAAAGAACGGCGCCGAGCTGCTGCGTCTGTGGACGGCGGCCTCCGATTATCAAGGCGATATCGTCTTTTCGCAGACCATCCTCAACCAGCTGGGCGAGTCGTACCGCAAGATTCGCAACACCTGCCGTTATCTGCTGTCGAACCTGTTCGACTTTGTTCCCGCCCGCGACCAGCTGGAAGACCAGCACCTGCGCGAGCTGGATCTGCTGGCGCTGGGCGTGCTGCGCGAACGCGACCACCAGATCTTCGAGGCCTTCCGCCGCTTCAGCTTTCACGAGGTGGTCCGCCTGCTGACCGACTACACCATCACGGTTTCGGCCGAATACTTGGACCCGATCAAGGACGCGCTTTACTGCGAGGCGCCGCCGTCACCGATCCGGCGCAGCGTGCAGACCGCGCTATACGAGATGGTGCGAACGCTGGCGCGCTGGATGGCCCCGGTCCTGTGTTTCACGGCCCAAGACGTGGCCGACGAGCTGGGACAGATCACCGGCCAGCGTTTCGACGTGCACGGTGAGGTGCGCGGCGAGGTCCAAGTGACCGGCCGCGAGATGAAGAGCCCCAACCGTCGCTGGATGGAAGAGATCCGCCCACGCCGCGAAGCCATCTTGAAAAAGCTAGAGCCGTTCCGCGCCGCCGGCCACAAACCGCTGGAGGCGCGCGCCAAGGTGCGCCCCACCGCCGCCGAGCGCCCACATTGGCTTTGGAACCAGGCCCACCTGACCGAGCTGGCGGTGGTCTCGGCGATCGAGATCGACGCCGCTGACGCGGCCTCCGAAACCGAAATCACCGTCGACGAAGCGCCCGGCCCCGAATGCCCGCGCTGCTGGCGCCGCACCGGCCAGGCCTCGGGCGCGGCGATGGAACCGAACCTCTGCGATCGCTGCGCCGCCGTGGTGGCCACGCTTGCCGTCGCGCCCGCCCAGCCCGGAGCCGCGTCATGAGCCCAGCCACGATCGACACGGAGACCACCGACGCCCGCCCCTCGCGCAAGTATCTGTGGTTCGGGATCTTCGCTGCCATCAGCATCGGCCTTGATCAGTGGACCAAGCAGCTGGCCCGCACGTCGCTGAAACCGCTGGGCCCGTATCGGCCCAAGGTGGTGATCGACGGTTTTTTCAACCTGCGCTATTCGGAGAATCCGGGCGTGGCCTTCGGGATGCTGCAGTCGATGCCGGGCGGGCGCCTCTTGCTGACGCTGATGGCGGTGGCGGCCTTCGCGCTGGTGGTGGCCTACCTGCGCAAGATCCCGGGCGAGGCCACCCGCCTGCACATCGCGCTTGGCCTGGTGGGTGGCGGCGCGGTCGGCAACTTGATCGACCGCGCGCTTTACGGCCGCGTCACCGACTTCATCGTCTGGCACGTCAAGCAACACGAATGGCCGGCCTTCAACATCGCCGACGCGGCGCTGGTGATCGGCGTGGGGCTGATGGTCCTGGACATGTTCGGCACCAAGCCGCGCGCCGACTCCTCGTCCTGAGGCCGCGCATCGGCCAAGCTTTCGCCAGGCACGCGAACCATGAGGCCGATCCTTTTCACTTTGCACCTCGGCGGCCGCCTGGTGGGCATCCATACCTACGGCATCTTGATCGCCGTCGGTTTCGCCGCCGGGATCGGCGTGGCCTGGCGCGAAGGCCAGCGTCAGGGCCTGGACGGTGGACGCATCCTGGACCTGTCGTTCTGGATCTTGATCGCCGGCTTGCTGGGCTCGCGCGCGCTGTACGTGCTGGTGAACGCCGGCTCGTTCGGCCGCGCCTGCTTCCACGGCGATGGCGCGCCGCGCACGCTGGCCAGCGTGGTCTGGGACTGCACCCGTGTCGTGCACGTTTGGGAAGGCGGACTGGTTTTCTATGGCGGCTTTCTGGCCGCGACCGGCTTGGTGCTGCTGTTCACCCGTCGCGAGGGCTGGAACTTCTGGACCGTGGGCGACGTCTTTGCGCCGGGGCTGGCGCTCGGCCACGCTTTCGGCCGCCTCGGTTGCTTCGCTGCCGGCTGCTGCTTCGGCAAGGCCTGCCCGCCGGCGGCGTCCACCTTCTGCGTGTTGTTCCCCAGCGACAGCGTGGCCTACGACCAGCTGCAAGCGCTGGGCGCGGTCGCCGCCGGCAGCGGCACGACGCCGCCCCTGCATCCGACCCAGCTTTTCGAAGCCGCCGGCGACCTGATCATCTTTCTGATCCTGCTGGGGCTGCGTCGTCGCCAGCACCGCCGCGCTGATCACCGGCCTGGGCTGCTGGTGCTGACCTACGCAGGCCTCTACGCCATCCTGCGCTTCGTGGTCGAGCTTTACCGCGGCGACATCGAACGCACGTTCGTCGCCGCGCTGTCGACACCGCGCCTGTCGGTGGCCCTGCACCTTCCTCCCACCGAACCGGCGCTCCTGTCGTCGGGACAGCTGCTGAGCCTGGTGGTCCTGGCCAGTGTTTTCGTGCTGATTTATCGACGAGCCCGCGCCAACAACTAGGCGGCTGCCAAAGCGCTGTGGTATTGTTGGAAGTCTCGCTTATCTAACC
Organism: Polyangia bacterium; assembly: GCA_036268875.1. Lineage (GTDB taxonomy): Bacteria > Myxococcota_A > Polyangia > Fen-1088 > Fen-1088 > DATKEU01. Next base: position 105,114 of record DATATI010000001.1, read on the forward strand.
GAGCGCAACCTCGGGGCCTTCGCAGTATGAATATCAATTTGCTCTACCGTCTTATTGTGATCTCGCTGTGCCCGCTCGCTTGTTCGACCGCTGGCTCGCCGGCCTCTTCTGTGAACGGCCCCACCGACAGCGACGCCGGCACCGACAGCGCGTCCACCGACGGCGCGCCGTCAACCAGCGTCGGCCTGCCGGATGCGGCGATGTCCGTGCAACCGGTGGCGCCGGGCTATTACGTGGCCGATCCTTCGGTGTCAGGCGCCGGCGCCTGCACGTCGAAGACATTGGGTGACGTGCTGACGGCGATCCGCGCCGCCAACCCTGCGCTCGGCGCCGTCACCACCATCTACAACCCGACTCAGCAAAGCACCGGCGACGGCAACTTTGTCTATCCCTACCAAACCAGCGACGGCGGATTCGCCATCGTATTCAAGCGCGGCGCTGGCGACTGCCCGGCCGGCTGCACCGACAACACCTACGACTATTTTCAGACCGACGACTCTTGCGCGCCGGCGCAGGTCGGCCACTATCACGAGGTCAGCGGCACCTGCTTGCAGGTCGACGGCACGCCGATGTGGGATCACCCGCCGTCGCCGCCCGATCCATCGCTGGTGTGCGGCGCCGACAACACGCCGCAGATGATCTCCGGCCAGTATTCGCTGCGCGCGGTTGGCCAAAGCCAACCCTGCGCCGCTTCCGGCGACACGCCGTCGTCGAACGCCATCGACACCACCGTCACGCTGACCATCGTGCAAAGTGGGGCCAATGCCGCCACGGGCGTGGTGTCCTTCGCCGGCACCGGCAACGCGCTGGTGGACAACGTGGGTCTGCCGGCCCAGTTCATCCGCCGGCGCTTCGAGGCCATGCTGCAGAAAAACAACCTGCCCAGCACCTGCTTGCAAGAGTACGCCGTGACGGCCCAATACGATTTCGAGAACGCGTTGCCCGGCACGCTGACGGTGACCCAAGTGGGCGATACCAACTGCTCCCTGTGCAAAGGGGGCCTGGCCCTGACCCTGACCCCGCTGACCGATCAGGGCGTCAGCGCGAAGCAGTAGATTCCGCCGTAGCCACCGCCTGCGCCGACGGTGAAGACGTTTGCGGGCGGGCCGCCGCCTTCCTGCAAGTTGACGCCGGGACCGCAGCCGCCCTCGGCCAGGCTGGACATCCAGTTGACGCCGCTGCCGTCGCGCGGCCACGAATGCCCGCAGCGCGGACCGTTGCCAGCGCCGCCCGGATCCTGCGCCACCCCGCTGGTCCAGTCGTTACAGGTGGAGGACGGGTTGGTGCTGAAGAGCTGGCCGAGATCGTTCGTGCCGGTGAGGATGTCGTGGTTGTCGGGGCAAGCATGGCCGATGCAACCGGTCGCGCCGTCGCTGTGGTTGGGCACGCCGTCCTCGTTGGGCAGATCGTCGGCGATGGCCGGATCGGCGCCCACTGGCCGGTCATGCAAAAGATCGGCGCGGGTCATCGCCACCAGCCGCCCCAGGCGGTCGTACCAGGGACCGTCGCCGATGCGATCGATGGCGTGCACCGGACCGGCGACGGTGCTGAGAAAAGCCCGCCAGGTTTTGGCGCCCGCTCCGGGCAGCGACCTCTCGGCGATGGTGCCGCAGATCTTGTCGGCGCCGGCCAGGCCGGTGGCTTCGCCATCGCGCAGATCGCCGCCAAAGCCGGCCTGCGAACCAGAGACCATCTGCATCGCCTCGAGGCTGGTGACGAAAAAGCTGAACCGCGGCAAGGCGCCGCCCTCAGGCCCGCCATCGTCGGACGGGCCGCTGTCGGGTGCGCCGCTTTCATCGGGATGCAGATCGACGCTGGCGCCGCCGGTACCCGCGCCCGCCTCGCCGCCGGAACCGCTGCTGCCGCCGTCGCCTGCGCCACCGGCGCAGGCGGCCAGCGGCGCGCAGAGACAAACGCCCAGGATGCTTCGGCGGCCCCTCATCCGTCGCCGCCCTGGCGCTCGCCGTCGTCGTCGCCCAGCGCGGCGAAGGCCGCCGCCTTGGCGGTGGTCTCGGCCAGCTCGGCGGTGGGCAGCGAATCGGCGACGATGCCGCCGCCCACCGACAGCGTCAGTCGACCGTCGCGCACCAGCGCGGTGCGAATGGCAACGGCCAGATCCAGATCGCCAGCAGCGCCCAACCAGCCGGTGGCGCCGGTGTAAGGTCCACGGCGAAACGGCTCCAGCTCTTCGATGATCTCCATGGCGCGCTGCTTGGGCGCGCCGGTGACCGAACCGCCGGGGAACGTCGCGCGCAACAGCGCCGCCAGGCCGACGTCAGAGCGCAACTGTCCGCGCACCGTCGACACCAGATGAAACACCGTCGGCAACGTCATCACCCGCAAAAGCTCACCTAGCACCACGGATCCCGCGCGGCAAACCCGACCCAGGTCGTTGCGTTCCAGGTCGACGATCATCACGTGCTCGGCGCGATCTTTCTCCGACGCGACCAGCTGCCGGCGGGGCTCTTCGTCGCCGCGCGGATCGGCGCCGCGGCGGCGGGTGCCCTTGATCGGGCGCGTCTCGACCAGCCCGCGGCCGTCGGCGCGCAAGAACCGCTCGGGCGAATTGCCGACGATGGCGCCCCGTCCGTCGGCGGTGGCCAACCACAGACCGTGCGGCGCCGGCGCCTGCCCGCGCAGGCGAGCCGCCGCTGCCAGCGTGTCTGCGATCGGCAGCGGCGCACTCAACCGCCGCGCCAGATTGACCTGATAGGCGTCGCCGGCCTGCAGATAATCGAGAATGCGGGCCACGCCGCCCAGGTAATGCTGGTCCGGCCGATCCGCTTGCAAACGCGGCCAGAGAACCGCCCCTGGTGAACCCGCCGACGGCGGCGGCGACGGCCCATCCGCCAGCCGCGCGCTCAGTCGGCGCGCCGCCGCGGCGTCGACTGCCGCGATGGTGGCCCTGCCGGTGATGGCGTCGGCGCGCCAGACGGCGTCGTAGAAATGAAATCCCAGCGCCGACCATCCGTGATCGTCCGCGGCGCGCGCCGGCAGCTTGATCCACGCGCGCGCCAAATCATACGACAGCCAGCCGACGCCGATCGGCCATCCCAGCGGCGCGGCACCACTGCCCCCGGCCCAGCGACGCCGCTCGTCGCCCCAAGCGATCTCCAATTCATCGACGACGGGCGACTGCACTACCCGGAGGGGATCGCAGCCGACAAAATCGGCGACCACGTCAATGTCATGATCGGCGCCCGGCGACGCCAGCCAGAACGCCCCCACCCCGCGCGCTGCGCGCCGCGCGGCCTCCGCAGGCGGCAGCGGCACCGCCGGGACAACGATCACGGAACCGAACGCGCCGGCCGAAACGCCGCCGCGAAGAAATCACGCAGGTACTGTGCCGCCGACAGCAGCGACACCACCATCGACAGGTAAAGAACGATCATCCCCGCCCGGTGATAATCGAGGTTGATCCCCGTCCCCAGCACCGGATAGCGGAAGTAGATCAGCAGCATCATGATCGCCACCAGCTGCAGCGCGGTCTTGATCTTGCCGCCGTCGCTGGCGGCGATCACCAGCCCTTGAGCCGAGGCCACGCTGCGCAGGCCATTGATCGCCAGATCGCGGGCGATCAGCACCACCACCACCCAGGCCGGCACCCGGCCCAGCGAGACCATGAACACCAGCACCGCGGTGACGATCAGCTTGTCCGCCAGCGGATCGAGAAATTTTCCCAGCGTGCTGACCTGCCCCCGGCTGCGCGCCAGGTATCCGTCCAGCGCATCACCGGCGGCCGCGCCCAGATACAGGAGGCTGGCCAGGAAGCTGCGAAATGGGCTGAAATTATCCATGAACAGCAGCACGAACGGCACCAGCACCACCCGGCCCATGGTGACCAGGTTCGGCAGGTTGGTGATCTCGCGTCTTAGGGTTGCCATCAGTCAGGCTGGCCGGTGGGGTTCGGCTTTGACCCGGCGATGATGACGGGGCGAACGGCCGCCGTCCAGCAGGACCACGCCCTCGCCTTCGCACTGGATCTGGAACAGGCGACCGCCGCGCAGAGCGTGCGGCACGATCCGGCCCACCCAGCCGTATAGCCTTCCGCGCGGTACGAACACCGGGTGGGCGCTGGTCACGCGCACCGCCGACGGCGGCAGATCAAATTGCAGCGCCACCCGGCCGCTGCCGCGAAACTGCAACAAGCGCAGCCGATCGCCGGGGATGCGGCCCGCCTCCCAGGAGACACCGCGATCGAACGCCAGCACCCGATCCTCACGCAGATAAAAGATGTCGTCGTCGAGGGCGACGGTCGTCCAGTGGCCGGCCGGCCCGGTCACCAGCAACTGACCAGCGCCCGCCACCCGGAAAAATCCGCGGCGTTTGCGGCCGAGCGGCTGCTCGGTGGCGCGGCCGCGCACGCGACGAAACGCCGGCCGCCACGGCGATGCGCCCGCCCAGGCCAGCGCGGCGTCGCTGCGCACGTAGGCGTCATCGTCCCCGACCAGGAAGGCCACCGCGTCCGGCGCCAGAGCCAACCCGCCCACGCCCAGACCGGCCAGCACGAACGAAACCAGCGACGGGGTCTGCTCCGCCATCAGGTCGGTGTTCGGCGCCAGCGTGGCCAGCGCGTTCACCGGCGGCGCCTCGACGGTCATCGCCACCGTCGATGGCAGAGGATCCAGCGCCGCTGCCTCGTTGGTGGGCTGCCCGCTGATCACCTCGACTTCCTCGCGCGCCGGCGCGGGCCCGGCCGGCGCAACCGCGGGCGCCGTCTCGCTGGAATTACCCGACGCGCCGGTGACCTTCGACGTGCTGACGTCGGCGATCGGCACCACCGCCGGCTCCAGCTGGGCAGCCAGGAGATCTTGCCCGGCCCGCCGAAACGCCAGCGCCGCCCCGGTGCTGTCGCCGCCCTTGGCCAGCGCGTAACCGAGGTAGCTCCAGGCCTTCAGATCGTCGGGCGCCAGCCGGGTGGCCCGATCCAGCGCGGTGACCGCGTCGTCGTACCTTTCCATCTTCAGTGACACCAAACCAAAGTTGCGCTGGATGTTGGCGTCCGACGGCTGTAGCGCCGCGATCTCGCGGTAGGTGGCGCGCGCCTCGTCCAGCTTGCCCAGCTTGAAGCGCACCAGCGCCAGCAGGTTCAGCGCGCGCACGTCGTCGTGCGTGTTGGACAGCGCGCGCAGGATCTCCACCTCGGCCTGACGGTAGTGGCGGCCGCTCAGCAGCTCGCCAGCCGCCGCCAGGTGCGATTGCAGGCGATCGCGCTCGGCGCCGTGATCGTCGGGTGGTGGCGGGGTGGTGGTCATGATCAGCGCTCGGCCACGAAATCGCCGCCGATGGCGGCCTGCTGATACTGCTGATACCGGCGCATCACCGCCGCGACGTAGGCGCGGGTGGTTTCGTAGGGCGGCACGCCGCCGTATTTCTCCACCGCCGCCGGACCGGCGTGATACCCGGCGATGACCTTGATCTTCTCTTCGATCGAACAGACCAGCAGGCGCGCCGCCATTGGAGCGCCGGCGCTGTCATCCATCGGCGACGGCGTCTTGCAGAACCGGCGCGCCAGCACTTGCAGATAGCGGGCGCCTCCCATGATGTTCTGGCGCGGGTCGAACACGTCCGTCACGCCCATCAGGCGCGCGGTGTCGGGCATCAGTTGCATCAATCCTTTGGCGCCCACGCTTGAGACCACGTCCGGATCAAAATCCGATTCGGTTTTTATCACGGCTCGCATCAGCGATTCAGGGATCCCGAAAAAAGCCTGCTGATCGTGAATGTGCTGGTCGTAACGGGCGAACCGCACCGGCGAGGTGTCGCGCGGCGGAACAGCGTCGGTGCGCCCGCGCAGCGCCGCCGCCTTGCCGGGACCGGTCTTGGACCAGACCTTCCAGTGGGCGCCGATGGGCGGCAGGTTGGTGAACTCGACCACGCCGTCGGCGCGTTCGCGCGCCCAGAACGTCCCGCTGCCGCGATCAAAGCGAACGCCGCCGCCGCGGCGGTTGCTGAACTCGACCACGCCGTCGGCGCCGGTACGGTTGGAGACTTCGCCGCGCGCGAGTCCGGTCGCGCCGACCAACACCAACGCCATCGCAGCGGCGCTTGACCGTAGGGTCCGCCTCGTCACCAGCCTGGATCGTAACATATGGCGCCCCGTGGGTTATGGTTCATCGGTGATCGAGACGGACTACCTGGTGATCGGCTCGGGACTGGCGGGCCTTTACTTCGCCCTGCGTGCGTCGCAACACGGGCGGGTGGTGATCGCCACCAAGCGGGCGCCACAAGAGTCGAACACCAGCTGGGCGCAGGGCGGCGTGGCCGGCGTCCTGGATCCGTCAGACAACATGGAGGCGCACATCGCCGACACCCTGCGCGTGGGTGACGGCCTGTGCAACCGCGCCGCCGTCGAGAGCTGCGTGCGCGAAGGCCCCGAGCACATCCTGCGCCTGGCCAACCAACTGGGCGTCCCGTTCGATCGCGACCACGAAGGACACTTTGAACTGGGCCGCGAAGGCGGCCACACCGCGCGCCGGATCGTGCACGTCAAGGACATGACCGGCTGGGCGATCCAGCAGGCCTTGCTGGATCGCGTCGCCGAGCACGCCGACCGCATCACCATGCTGCCCGATCACATGGCGATCGACCTGCTGACCACCGCCAAGTATGGCGGCCCCAACGCCGTCTTCGGCGCTTACCTTCTGAATCAAACCACCGGCGAAGTGACGACGGCGGTGGCGCGCGCGGTGGTGCTGGCCACCGGCGGCTGCGGCAAGGTTTATCTCTATACAACCAACCCCGACGTGGCGACCGGCGACGGCGTGGCCATGGCCTACCGGGTGGGCGCGCGGGTAGCGAACATGGAATTTTTTCAGTTCCATCCGACCTGTCTTTACCACCCGGCGGCCAAGTCGTTCCTGATCAGCGAAGCCTTGCGCGGCGAAGGCGGCATCTTGCGGCTACGGGACGGCACCGCCTTCATGCACCGCTATCACGAGATGAAGGATCTCGCCCCCCGCGACATCGTCGCCCGGGCCATCGACGGCGAGCTGAAACGGACTGGCGACGATCACGCCGTGCTGGATATGACCCATCTGGCGCCGGATTTTTTGGTCGAGCGCTTTCCGACCATTCACGCCCGCTGCCTGGAGCTGGGCATCGACATGCGCACCATGCCGATCCCGGTGGTGCCGGCCGCGCACTATAGCTGCGGCGGCGTGCTGGTCGACGAGCGCGCGCGTTCCAGCGTGAAGAACCTGTATGCCATCGGCGAGGTGTCGATGACAGGACTGCACGGGGCCTGTCGGCTGGCCTCGAACTCGCTGCTGGAAGCGATGGTCTACGCGGCGCGCGCCGCCGACGACATCCGCGACGTCACCGCCAACCGTCCGCCGCAGGTGGCACCCTGGTATGCCGGCGCCGCCGGATCGTCCGACGAAGCCGTGGTGGTCAGCCAGAACTGGGACGAGATCCGCCGCCTGATGTGGAACTACGTGGGTATTGTGCGCACCGATCGCCGATTGGAGCGCGCGGCGCGCCGGATCGAATTGATCCGTTCGGAGATCCGCGACTACTACTGGAACGTGACGGTGAACGGCGATCTGCTCGAGCTGCGCAATCTCGCGCTTTGCGCCGACCTGATCATTGAATGCGCCCGCCGACGCGCCGAAAGCCGCGGCCTGCACTTCAATTTGGACCACCCCGAGCACGATTCTCGACTGGCGCGCGACACACTGCTCACACGCGGGGACGGCCCTGTCGTATAAGACCCGCCACTTGCGCTATTGTTAAGGGGCGGATGCTGGACAGCGAAGACATTGCCCGGCTGGTGCGACGCGCGCAGGACGGTGATGTACGCGCGTTCGAAGAGCTGGTTGGCGCGCACATTCCGCAGGTGCGACGTTTCGCGCAGGCCTTCGCCCACGACGAAGGCGACGCCGCTGACCTGGCCCAGGACGCCCTGGTCAAAGTCTACCGATCGATCAGCAGCTATCGGTTTCAGTCAGCGTTTTCCACCTGGCTTTACGCCATCATTCGCAACGTTTTCCTGGACAATGCCCGCAGCCGCGCCGGCAAGGAACGCGCGCTTGAGTTGCCTTTCGATATCAAGCACATCGACACGACACGGCCGTCGGACGCCGACGATATGGCGCGCGCCGATGTGCAGATCGAACGGCAGCAAGAACGGCGGCGGGTGTGGGCAGCCCTGGCCCTGGTGCAGACCGAATTTCGCTCGACGCTGGTGCTGTTCGACATCGAAGGCCTGTCCTATGAAGAAGTGGCGGCCATCGAATCAGTGCCTCTGGGCACCGTGAAATCGCGTCTATCGCGAGGACGCGATCAGCTGCGGCGGCTTCTGTCCTCGACCACCGGCGGAGAATCGGCGCGACCAGACGACAACGCGCAAGACGACGGGAACAACCAAGAGAGACTTGTCGTCACTCAGCAGAGGAAACGATCAGGATGACGCCACATATTCCCACGCGGCCCGACATCAGCGACGACGATGTGCGTCGGATGCTGGGTGGCCTACGCGTCGATCCGGCGGATGGTGGCTTCGGCGAAGCGCTGCACCGGCGACTGGCCGCCGAAGCGCCGCCAAAAGCGCCTGGCATTTTGTCGGCGGTGCGCGCGGTCTTCGCTCGCTGGCCCGCCGTGCTGTGGCCGGCGACCGGCGTATTGAGTGGAGCGGCGGCGTTCGCCTTGTTGGTGACGCTACGGGCGCCGGCGGTGGTCCCGTCCGCACCGGTGGCGGCGCCCGTCGCCGCGGTGGCGGAGGTCGTCCATCGCTTGCCCGCCGACAAGACGGCCGTCATCCGCATCAACTTCGCCGCCGAGGTGGCGGTGGACGACGTCAACTTCGAGATCACCCTGCCCGACGGTCTTTCGTTCTGGAGCCGCGGAGAGAAGCTGGCCATGCGATCGTTTCGCTGGCAGGGAAAGTTGGAAGCGGGCGACAACCCGATCCCGATCGCCGTGCGCGGTGATCGGCCGGGCGTGTACCGGGTGCGCGCCGACGCCGACGCGGGCGGAACCCGCATCGAGCACGAGGTGGTGTTGCGGGTGGAGGGGGCATGATGACGGGCAGGTTGGCGGCGGGAAGAAAATTATTCGTGGCGGCGGTGCTGGCCGGCGGCTTGCTCGCCGGCGCCAAGCAAGCGGCCGCCCAGGGGCACGACAACAACGAGAAGCGGCCGCGCCCGCCCATCCGGGCCAGCGCCACCGTCGAGGTGATCGATCCGGCGCACGGCGTGGACGAGATCATCAGCCGGGTGCGCGATCAAAAAGGCCGGCGCGGCGACGGGTCAAAAGATCACACCAATCAAGACCAAGGTAACCGCGCCGGCGGCGACGATGACAGTCACCGCGGTGGCGGGGCGCTGCCCAACGCCACCGGCGGCGATCGCGAGACGTTGCCTCCTCCCGACAAGAATGATCGCCCGAGCTATCGCCCCGATCGCGACCGCCGCGATCCGCGCCGCCAAGACGGTGAGACCCGCCTGTCCTTACCGAACAACCGTACGAATAGTATGCAGAGGCAGCAGCGCCGATGACGCGGCGATAGCGCCGGTCAGCCACATCGCGCGCTGGGAGGTCGACAATCGTCGGCCTGAAATTGCGAGTACACTGCGGCGCGACTTGCTGTCGTCTTTCTTGTGCGGCCAGGGCCGCCCGCTGGTTTTGCTGCTCGCTTTGCTGACGCCGGTGGTGGCCGCCGGCGCAGCGGCGGTGGCCGCGCCTGATGCCTCGTTGCCCGCCGGCGTGGCCGAAGCGCGCGCCGAACTGGACGCCGGCCATCCCGAGAAGGCCGCGCGCATCGCCGAGCGGGCGGTGATCGCCGATCCAGAGAACGGCGATGCCCACTTGGTCCTGGGCTTGGCGCGCTTTCGCACCAAACGCTATGTCGAGGCGGCCGACGCCTTCGAGGCGGCCGCGCACGCCGCCCGCCCGGTGGCGACGACCGTCGCGGCGTTCAACAAAGGATCCGCGCTTTACAAGGCTGGCCAGTTCGAGGCGGCGGAGAACTGTTTTCTTGAAGCGGCGGCCGACAAATCACTGGCCGCGCTGGCCACGGTGAACGCCGCCTTCGCCGCCCTGGACAGCGAGCAGATCGATCGCGCCAAAGAACTGCTGTCGGCGGCGCAGCGCCAGCCCCGGGCCCGGGACATCAGCAACGTGCTGGATGATCTGCGCCAGCAAATCGAAGACGAGGAGGATCGCCTGGCCGACTCGCGCGTGCGCAAGCTGCGCGATGAAGCGCGCCAAGCGTTGAATCAAGGCAAGTGGGCGCACGCCATCACCGGGTATCTGGCGGCGCTGGGCCAGGCCCGCAAGCTGGAACGTTCCAACGCCGAGCTTGGTGAACTGACATACGCGCTGGGCGTCGCGCAGTACCGCGCCGGGCACTTCGAAGACGCGCGCCGCACCTTCAACGACGCCGCCACGCTGTCGCCCGGCGAGGGTGAGTTTCACATGATGGCCGCGGTGTCGGCGGCCCGCCTGGACGAGAACGCCGCCGCCCGCCGCAGCTTCGAGGAGGCCTTGCGCCGCGGCTTGAGCCCGGAGAACACCGATCTCATCCGCGGTTATCTGGCGGCGCTGGCGCCGGGCCTGGCCACCCGCGGCAGCGGCGTCGACATCAGCGCGGCCGTGGCCACTGGCTATGACAGCAATGTCACCCAGTCGGGCGTGGGCCGCACCGAGACCATCGCCAACACCGGCTCCAGCCCCTTCGCCGAGGCGGCCTTCGATCTGGCCTGGCGTTTCCCCGTCGGCGAGCGCGGCTTCGCCGAGCTGGCCTACGATTTCGATCAGACCGCGTTCTTCGACGGCGAGCTGGACGCATTCAGCTTGCAGCAGCACACGGTCGAGGCGACGGGTGAGGTGCGCCTTTTGCCTTGGCTGCGCGCGTCCCTGCTGGGCGGTGGCGACATGCTCTTCGCCGGGTTGTCGGGCTTCGCGGCGTTTCAGATCGGCGCCACCGTGCGCCCGATGCTGGCCTTCGACGAAGGCCAGCGCACCAGCACCCGCGTCGAGCTGGAGCATTCCTGGAAGCACAGTCTGCAATCCGATTTCAGCCATCTGAGCGGGACCCGCACCGATCTCACCATCGCCCAGGACACCGGCAGTCGGCGCGTGCGCTTGACGTTGGCGTATCGCTACCGCGACGAGAGTCTGCCCACCCCAGAGCGGATCAACACCGCCGATCTGCCCAATCTGGGTGAACTGCCGCAGTGCCCGAACAATTCGTGCACGTATGTCATCCCTTACGGCTACACCGCCCACGCCGGGTTGGCGCGCGCGGTGATCGCCTTGCCGAACCTGGGACGGTTGCTGCTGACCGCGTCGCTGGAAAGCCGACAGTACGGGCGCAACAGCTATATCGAGATCGCCGCCGGCGGCGTGTCCATCGGCAACATCTACCCGCGTGAACGCCATGACGTGCGGTACGGCGCCGGCATCGCCCTGATCCTGTCACACAGCACGGTCTACGACGCCACCGTTCGCTACGACCTGCTCATCAGCCGTTCGAACATCGACAACACCGTCGACCGCCTGGATTACGACAACAAGAACTTCGCCAAGCACGTCGTCAGCATCGAAGTCGGGTCCGACTGGTCCTGGCGATGACCGCTCGCCTCGCTCGTTAACGAGCGTTGGCGATTTCTTCCTTCACCCACTCGCGGACGCTCTCGACATCGTGGTTGTCGGTGAACTCTTTGCCGTCGATATAGAGGGTGGGCGTGGAGGACAGGCCCAGGGTCGAGCCGTCGACGCGATCCTTCTGGACACGTTCCTTCACGGCGGGCGAATCCAGATCCTTGCGGAACTTGGCCACGTCGAGTCCGGTCTCCTTGGCGTACTTCTCGATCTCGGCGGGCGAGATGCTGTCCTGGTTCACCCACAACTTTTCTTCGAAGGGCCAGAACTTGCCCTGCTTCTGCGCGGCCACCGCCGCCTCGGCGGCCAGGCGGGCGTTGGTGTGTTGGGGCAGCGGGTAGTGCTTGAAGTACAGCTTCACCTCGCCAGGGAACTCGTCCAGGATCTGCCGCAGCACGGGCTGAAAGCGTTTGCAGTGCGGGCACTCGTAGTCAGCGAACTCGACCAGGGTGACCTTGGCGTTCGGGTTGCCCTTCATCGGCGCCTCGGAGACGTCGATGAATTTGGGCGTGGCGTTGCGATAGCGCTTGGCCAGCGCCTCGCTGATCTCCGAATCGGTGTAGCCCTCATCGACCAACTTGGCGACATACCGAACCGCATTGAGCGACCGCCGGCAGCTGGAATCCTTCTTCGCCGATTGGATCAGGCTTTGCGCCTGGCCACAGATGGCCGGTTCGCTGTTGACGATGCGGAAGAAGACCTTCTTCTGGAGCTCGTCGAACTTGGAGATGTCCAGGCCTGGCGGCGGCGTGGTGTCCTGCGCGGCCGCAGGCGGTTCGGCGGCCGACGCCGGCGCCTCGATGGTCTCGGGCGCGTGCTTGGAACAGGCCGACAGGACCAGCGGCAGCCCGACCACCACCAGCGTGACCTTGACCAGAAACATCGTCGTCTTCGCGGCGCGCATCAGCGACGTATGTATAGAAACCAACTGCCCCCGAGTCAACGGAAGCCACCTGCGTCCACGCATTGACGTAGCTTGCGGCACCATCTATAAATCGCGGGGCGCGAAGGCGCTGCAAACCCATGACATCAGACTACGTTCCCGCAGCATTGACGATTTTGATCGGGGTCGGGTTCGCGTTGCTTTTGACGGCGGCGGCCAAGTATCTGGGACACAGCCGCCCAAGCAAGGCCAAGGACTATCCGTACGAATGCGGCTCCGAGGTCATCGGCAGCCCGCGCACGCGCTTTGAAGTGAAGTTCTACCAGGTGGCAATTCTCTTCCTGGTGTTCGACATTGAAACGGCTTTCTTGTATCCGTGGGCGCTGAAGTACCGCGAGCTGTCCTGCACCGGCCCGCTGGAAAACGGTCTGTGCGGCAGCGGCGTTTCGTTCTTTGGCCTGGTGGAGATCTTGGTGTTCATGGCCGTGCTGATCGTCGGCCTGACCTACGTGTGGCGCAAACGCGCGATTGGCTGGGAGTAGTCGTCGATGGGTTTTGAATTCGTCTACTCGTCGAAGCTGGAGGCGGCGGTCAACTGGGCCCGCAAGTTCTCGCTGTTCAGCTATCCGTTCGTCACCGCCTGCTGCGGCATGGAGTACATGTCGACGGCGGCGCCCAAGTACGACATCGCCCGCTTTGGCTCGGAATTCCCGCGCTTTTCGCCCCGGCAAGCGGATCTGTTGATCATCGTCGGGACCATCACTGAACGCCAGGGCCCGGCCCTGCGCCGCATCTACGAACAGATGTGCGAGCCCAAGTGGGTGATCGCCTTCGGCGTGTGCGCGTCGACGGGCGGCTTTTACCAGAACTACTCGACCATGCCGGGCGCCGACCAGGTGGTGCCGGTCGACGTCTACATCCCCGGCTGTCCGCCGCGTCCGGAACAGGTGCTGGACGCCCTGATCATGTTGCAAGAGCGCATTCAGCGCGGCGAAGGCCACAGCCAGATCGCCATGCGCGTCGATCAGGGTTTCGACGTGCCGGCGGCGTCCGTCCGCCCGATCAGTCGGATCACGGAGCACGGCGAGAAAGCAAAGGTCAAGTAGGTCATGGCGCAACTGGTCCTCGATCGCTTGCTGGCGCAGTTTGGCGGCGGCGAGATCATCAAGACGGGTTCGCAGCACGGCAACGAATGGGCGCGCATTCGCCCCGACGCCTGGACGGCGGTCTGCACGTTCTTGCGCGATGATCCGACGCTGTCGATGGAGATGCTGACCGATCTGACGTGCGTCGATCGGTTCGGCGACGAGCCGCGCTTCGACGTGGTGGTTCATTTGTACTCGGTCAGCAAGAAGCACCGCGTGCGCCTTTACGGCGGCGTGCCCGAGGAGAATCCGCTGATTGATTCGTTGGTCCCGCTGTGGCCGGGCGCCGACTGGCCCGAGCGCGAGGCCTACGATCTGTACGGCGTGCGCTTCGCCGGCCACCCGGATCTGCGCCGGCTGCTGATGTACCCCGAATTCATCGGCCACCCGCTGCGCAAGGATTACCCGAAGGAAAAGCGCCAGCCGCTGGTCCGCCGGCAAGCCGGCAGCCTCGACTAAGAGAGAGTGAAGGCCAAATGGACACCGTAGCCTCAAGCCGCCGCATCGTGATGGGGATCCAGGACGCGGCCGACCTGGACGCGCCTGATCTGCCCACCGAGCCCATGCCGCTGAACATGGGTCCTTCGCACCCGGCCATGCACGGCACCGTGCGCATGGTGCTGGATGTGGAGGGCGAGAAGATCACCAACGCCGACGTTCAGATCGGGTACCTGCACCGCTGCTTCGAGAAAGAAGCGGAGTACGCCACCTGGACCCAGATCTTTCCGTACACCGATCGGCTGAACTACGTCTCGCCGATGCTGAACAACGTCGGCTACGCCATCGCCGTCGAGAAGCTGCTGGATATCGACAAGAAGATCCCCGAGCGCGCCCAGTACATCCGGGTGATCGTGGGCGAGATCTCGCGCATCACCGACCACATGACGTGTCTCGGCGCCGGGGCGATGGAGCTGGGCGCGTTCACCGTATTCCTTTACATGCTGAAGGGCCGCGAGTGGCTTTACGAGCTGCAGGAGGAGATCTCCGGAGCGCGCCTGACCCACAGCTTTGTCCGCATCGGCGGCGTGGTCGGCGACCTGCCGGCCGGCTATATCGACCGGCTCACCGAGGTGCTGGGCAAGATCCGCGTCATCCTCGACGATGTCAGCAAGCTGCTCGATCGCAACCGCATCTTCCGCGACCGGATGGACGGCATCGCCATCATCACCAAGCAAGAGGCGATGGCCTACGGCCTGACCGGTCCGGTGGGACGCTCGACGGGGTTGGAATACGACGTCCGTCGGGACCACCCGTATCTGGTCTACGACCGCTTCGACTTCGACGTGCCGGTGGGCTCGGTCGGCGACAACTTCGATCGGTACGCGGTGCGGGTCGAGGAGATCAAGCAGTCGATGAGCATCCTCGAGCAAGCGCTGAAGCAGATCCCGGCCGGCCCAGTGATGTTAAACGACCCGCGCATCGCCCTGCCCTCCAAGGCCGAGACCTACAACTCGATCGAGGCGATGATCGCCCACTTCAAGATCATCATGGACGGCATCCACGTCCCGCCCGGCGAGGTGTACTCGTTCACCGAGGGCGGCAACGGCGAGCTCGGTTTCTACCTGGTCTCCGACGGCACCGGCCGCCCCTGGAAATGCCGGGTGCGCCCGCCTTGCGTGCCGGCGGTGGCCATCATGAACAAGCTCCTTCCTGGCCTGTTTATGGCTGACGTGGTGCCGACCTTCGGCATGATGAACATGATCGGCGGAGAGTGTGATCGCTAATGGCTGAGACGATGCCCCTGTCCCCGGTCCCGGCACCGAACCCAGAGTCGGTCACCGTCACCATCGACGGCAAGCTGCACCAGTTCCCGAAAGGGAAGAACCTGCTGGAGGCGTGCAACGACGCCGGCTGCAACGTCCCCTTCTTCTGCTACCACCCGGGGCTGTCGTCGCCGGCGGTGTGCCGCCAGTGCCTGGTCGACGTCAAGGGCCAGCCCAAGCCGGTGCCGTCCTGCTACACGCCGGTGGCAGACAAGATGGAGGTGACGACGAACTCGCCGCGCGTGCTCGACGTCCGGCGCCAGATGCTGGAGTTCACGCTGCTGAACCACCCCATCGACTGCCCGATCTGCGACAAGGCGGGCGAGTGCACGCTGCAGAAGCACTACTTCGACTGGGACGCCAAGCTGGCCCGCAACGACGGCATCAAGGTCCACAAGGCCAAGGTCGTCGACCTCGGCAAGCACATCGTGCTTGATCAAGAGCGCTGCATCCTGTGCACCCGCTGCATCCGTGTCTGCGACGAGGTGGCCAAGACGCACGACCTGGAAATGGCCGCGCGCGGTGACCACGAGGTGCTGACCACCTCGCCGGGTCGGCGCCTGGACAATCCGTATTCGCTGAACACCGTCGACGTCTGTCCGGTGGGCGCGCTGACGGCGAAGGACTTCCGCTTCGCCATGCGCGCCTGGGAGCTGTACACGACGCCGTCGGTGTGTCCGGGCTGCGCCACCGGTTGCAACATCGACATCCACGCCTCGCACGGGCGCCTCTATCGCTTGGTGCCGCGGGTGAACGAGGCCGTCAACAAGCACTGGATGTGCGACGAGGGCCGCTTCACGTACAAGGGCGTGCAGGCCCAGCGCCTGACCGCGCCGACGGTGGCAGGCGCCATGGTCGACTGGGACCGCGCGCTGGACGAAGCGACCAAACGCCTGCGCCCGGTGCTGGATCACGATCCGGCCAAGGTGGGCGTGGTCTTCAACGCCCAGAGCACCAACGAAGATCTCTACGCGCTGTCGCGCCTGGCGTTTCAGCATCTGGGCGTCGGGCGGGCCTATCTGGCCGGCCGCGATCAAGGCTGGCACGACGACATCCTGGTCAGCGCCGACAAGAACCCGAACACCGCCGGCGCGGTGGCGATCGGCGGCGGGCGCCTGGCCAGTCTGGTCGATCTGGCCAACGACCTGAAGAGCGGCGCCATCACCGCCTTGCTGGTGCTGGGCGCCGACGGAATCCTGGTCGGCCCGACGGCGGCGACGGCGATGCCGTTCTCCGGTTTGAGCGCGCTGGTGGTGGTCAGCTCGCACCAGGATCCGCTGGTCGACGCCGCGCACGTGGCGCTGCCGATGGCGGCCTGGGCCGAGGTGGACGGCACGTTCACCAACAAGATGGGAATGGTCCAGCGCATCCGCTCGGCGGTGCCACCGGCCGGTGATTCGCTGCCAGGCTGGGACATCCTTTGTCACCTGGCGCGCAAGCTGGGCGCGACCATGGACTGGGATGCCGCCAAGACCGTCTTCGCCGAGGCCAAGCAGAAGCTGCCGTTCATGAGAGACGCCGACTGGGGCCGCGCCCGCCTGCCGGTGCAACTGCGCTTCGCCAATTCACGAGGCTAACCGACGATGGAATACGGAACGCAAGCATTCGACGCCTTGGCGGCGACGGCGAAGATCCTGTTCATGATCCTGGGATTCGCCATGCCGCTGGCGTCGATCCTGACCTGGCTCGAGCGCCGGCAGTCGGCGATGATGCAGGACCGCCTGGGCCCGAACCGCGCCAACATCGGTCCCATCCGCGCCTGGGGCATCACCCACTTTCTCGCCGACGCCCTGAAGTTCATGTTCAAGGAGGACTTCGTGCCGCCCAAGGCGCACAAGTTCTTGTTCATGTGGGCGCCGATCATGGCCATGGCCCCGGCGTTGATCGTGTCGGCCATCGTGCCGTTCGGCGCGCCGCTGTGCTGGGGGCACATCCTCGACAAGGGAAGCGTCTGCGAAAGCCCGGTGCCGCTGCAGATCGCCCGCCTGGACGCCGGGATGCTGTTCTACTTCGCCATCGCCTCGCTGTCGGTGTACGGCGCGACGCTGGCCGGGTGGGCGTCGCACAACAAGTGGGCGATGATGGGCGGCCTGCGCGCCAGCTCGCAGATGATCTCGTACGAAGTGACATTGGGCATGTCGATCCTGGGGTCGTTCCTGGTCTTCGGCACGCTGGAGCCAAGCGCGATGGTGGCGCAACAGACGTCGTTCCTGGACGTCCACGACCTGGCCCACAGCTGGGGGATCTTCTCGCAGCCGGTGGGCTTCCTGTTGTTTCTGACCGCCGCCATCGCCGAGACCAAGCGCACCCCGTTCGACATCCCCGAAGGCGAGCCGGAGATCATCGGTTACTTCGTCGAATACTCGGGCCTGCGCTTCGGCATGTTCTTTCTGGGCGAGTTCCTGGAGATCGTTTTCTCCAGCGCCATCATCGTGACCATCTTCCTCGGTGGCTGGCACATGCCGGATATCTTTGGCCTGAACACCTACTTGATGGAGCACCTGCCCAACATTGGGTTCGTGCTGTTCAGCATGCTGATCTGGGGCGGCAAGGTGTTCTTGTTCTGTTCGTTCCAGCTGCTCATTCGCTGGTCGTTGCCGCGCTTCCGGTCGGATCAGCTGATGCGTCTCGGCTGGCAGCGCCTGTTGCCGGTGTCGATCGCCAACGTGGTGCTCACGGCGCTGGTCATCCTTTACTTTCAATCGCGATAAACGAAAGGCAGCGTCTTCATGGCCATCGGAGTCAAGGTCGTCAGTCGCCCCGGCAGCCTGGGCCAGCAGACGTATTTGCCGGCTATCGCCGAAGGATTGGGCGTCACGTTCCGCCACTTCGCCAAGAACTTCATCGGCAACCTGGTCGGGCTGCGCGCCAAGACCGACATCGTGACCATCCAGTACCCCGAGGAAAAAAAGAAATACCCCGAGCGGCACCGCGGCCTGCACCGCCTGATGTTGCGCGACGACGGCCAGACCCGCTGCGTGGCCTGCATGATGTGCCCGACGGCCTGCCCCGCCCACTGCATCACCATCGTCCCCGAGGAAGCGCCCGACGGCCGCATCGAGAAGCGGCCCAAGATTTTTGAGATCGACGAGCTCCGCTGCGTGGTGTGTGGTCTGTGCGCCGAGGCTTGCCCGTGCGACGCCATCCGCATGGACACCCTGGAGCACGCCATGCCGACGTACCGTCGGGTGGACGCCATCTTGGATCGCGAGGAGCTTCTGTCGCGCGGTACGCGTTCGGAGGCCAAGCAAGGTGGCGTGGGCGCCTTCTGGCGCGAGAAGGTGAAGGGCGAGCCACAGACACCGCCCGCCGCCAACGTCGTGCCCGCGGGTTCGCCCCCCGGCCCAACGGAAAAGTCAAAGCAAGAGAGTTGATCGCGGGCGCGCGGCGCATTGCGCGCCGAAGGTCCTTGACCGCTGGTGCGCCGCTGGCCATGCTGGAACGCGGACCTTCTGCATGGCTCGACACGGAGAGGAATTCTTTTCCCTACAAGAACGAAATAGGGAGCCGCCCCTGACCGATGGATGTGCACGCCCGCGAGTCGGGAAGCCCGATGCGGTTATCACTGTGGCTCCCCCCTTACGAAGGTAGGGGCTGAGAATTCTCCCCGATCGGCCGAGGTGGAAGGTTCACATTTTTTTTGTCATTTCGTCTGGGCCAACGCCAGTAGCCGCTCTTCCATCAGGCGCGCGTCCGACCGCTCGAAGCCGGCATTGACGTAACGGAGGATGCCGTGGGTGTCGACGATGTACGAGGTCGGCATCTTGGACGGCTGCAAAAGCTCGGGGACCTTGCCCTGCGGGTCGTGGGCCAAGGTCAGCGACCAGCGCGGGCGTGACTTCAGGAAGGTCATGGCGCTGGCCCGCTGCTCGTCGACGGAGACGGCGATGATCTCCACGCCCTTGTGTTTCAGCCGCGCCGCCATGTCATCCAGCATCGGCATCTCTTCTTTGCACGGCGCACACCACGATGCCCAGATGTCCACCAGCACGACCTTTCCGCGCAAGGCGCCAAGGTCGACGGAGCGTCCCCCCTCCAGCGTCTTGACGACGATCGCCGGCATGGGCTGACCGACGCCGTTGCCTTGCTCGGCGCGTTCGCCGCCCCCGACTGACGCGCAGCCGGCCAGACAAAGCAATCCCCCCACAAGGGTTCGGTTCAAGCTGGCCATCGTCACGCCCGGCCATTTTATTCCTCGTCGCCGCCGCGAAGCAAAACCGACGCGAAGACGCCCGGAAAAGCCGACCACCCTGTGCGCTTTTCCGCTCGATCATGACCCGTTCTTCCGCGTCCGGCCGCTCGAAAATCAGTAGGCGAAGCGACGGACGCTGACGTTCATCACCAGGCCCAGCGCGACCATGATGGTCAGGATGCTGGAGCCGCCGTAGCTGATGAGCGGCAGCGTCACGCCGACCACTGGCAGGATGCCGCTGACCATCCCGACGTTGATGGCCACGTGCCAGAACAGCAGCGCCGCTACGCCGACACAGACTGTGGCGCCGAAGCGATCGCGCGCCTCGCTGGCGATCTTGATGCTCCACAAGATCAACGCCAGGTAGGCCAGCAAGACCACCAGCGAGCCGACGAAGCCCCACTCCTCGGCCCACACGGCGAAGGGGAAATCCGTCCACAAGGCCGGGAAATGCCGCAGGCGGATCTGCGTGCCGTGCAGGAAGCCCTTGCCGGTGAAGCGCCCCGACCCGATGGCGTTCAGCGCCTGCCGGGTCTGGTACGCGCCCTGCGAGTTCGGGTTCAAGAACGCTTCGAAGCGCTTGCGCTGATAGTCGCGCAGCAGGTGCTGATAGATGGGAAACGCCGCGATCGTCGCCAGCCCCAGGATCACCGCCAGGGTCTTCAGCTTCAGCCGCGCGGTCAGCATGATGGTGATGAAGATGAGCAGGATCAGGAACGCCGTCCCGAAGTCCGGCTGCGCGGCGATCAGCAACGCCGGCGCGCTGGCGATGGCCACCGGCAGAACCATGTGGCGAAACGATCGTCCCTCCAGCGCCGGCGAGTCGTTGAGGTATTTCCCCAGCGCCACGATGGTCAAGACCTGCATCATCTCTGATGGCTGGATGTGGAACGGCCCCATGTCGAACCAGCGCCGCCCGCCGCCCACCATCTTGCCGAAGATCAGCACGCCGACCAGCAAGGCCAGGCCCGCGCCGTACATCACGTAGCTGAGCCTGCTGATGGTGCGGTAGTCGAACGACGCCACCGCCAGGAAGACCACCGTGCCCAAGGCCAGCCAGGAGATCTGCTGGGTGAACAGCTGCGACTGGCGCTCGTGAACCGCGCTCCACAGGTTTGCCAGACCCAGGGCGACGACGATCAGCGCGCAGATGGTCAGGGCCCAGTCGAAACGGAACCGCAGCTTGCGCCAGGAGATCACCCGGGGCATCAGCATCAGGGCGCCTTGTCTTCGAACGTGAAACGCGTGACGCCTGCGGCGGAAGCTGGCGCGGCCTTGGGCACCGCCGGCGCGGCGTCCGGCGGTGACGGCGACCGCGATGGGTCGGACGCGTCCAGGCTGATGGTGTCCTCGGCCAGCCGCCCCAGCCGGTGGCGCGGCAACCCGACGCGCGGGGCGTTTTTCTGGTCGGGCGCCACCGTGTCGAAGTAGTTGCGCACGATCTCCACCGCCAGCGGCGCCGCTACCTCGCCACCGTGGCCGCCGTGTTCCACCAGCACGGCGAAAGCGATGCGCGGCCGCCCGGCCGGCGCGAAGCCCACGAACCAGGCGTGGTCGTCTTGCTCCCACGAGCCAGCACCCTCGCCCCGGTGGGTCATCCGGTGCACCTGCGCCGTGCCGGTCTTGCCCGCGATCTCGATGTCGTGGGGATGGACCTTGTACGCGGTGCCCTTCGGTTCGTTGACCACGCCCACCAGCGCCTGGCGCAGGAAGGCCAGGTTCTCTGGCGCGATCGACAGCTCGCGCCGCACGCGCGGCGCGAAATCTTCCAGCACCTGTCCGTCGGGCGCTTCGACCCGCTCGACGATTTGAGGCAGCCACAGCTTGCCACCGTTGGCGATCGCCGCGTACAGGGTGGCCATCTGCAGCAGCGTCACGCGCGTCGAGCCCTGGCCGATCACCGCGTTCAGCGCCTGGCCCACCTGAAAACCTTCGTTGTGCGGATCCAGGCGCTTCTGCTCGCGGTACCAGGCCTCGGTGGGGAGGAAGCCGCCCTCTTCGCCGTTCAATCCCAACCCGGTGGGCGCGCCCAATCCCATATCGGCGCCGAACTTGGCCAGGCGATCGATCATCCCCGGCCGCGCGCCCAGCTCGAAAAAGTAGACGTTGCAGCTTTGCACGATGGCCTCGTACATGCTGACCGTCAGGTGGGTCTTGGTGCACTTGAACCGCCGGCGGCCCAGCTCAAACCAGCCGTGGCACTTGGTCTTGTCGTCGACGGTGATGACACCGTCTTCCAGCGCCGCCAGCGCGGACACCGCCTTGAAAGTCGACCCCGGGTAATAGGTCTCGTTCAACGTCTTGTCGCGCAGCGGGTGATAGCGATCGGCCAAAATTCGCTGCTCCGCCTCCGGCGACAGGCGCCCGGACATTTCGTTCGGATCGAAACCGGGCCGCGAGGCCATGGCCAGGATGCGGCCGGTGTCCACGTCCAGCACCACCGCGCCGGCGGCGCGCTGGCCACGCAGCGCCCGCTCGACGATCTTCTGCACCTCGACGTCCAGGGTGAGAAAAACGTTGTTGCCCTGCACCGCCACCTGGCGCGTGGGTCCGTCGACCAGCTCGCGGATGTCGGTCTTGGGCAGCCCGCGGTGGTCGACGACGATCTTCTCGAAGCCGGGCCGCCCGCGCAGGTAGCCTTCCCACTGCCGTTCGATCCCGGTGCGGCCGACCAGATCGCCGGCCCGGTAGCTTTCGTCTTTTTTCGCGCGCAGCTCGTCGGGCGAGACCTCGTTCATGAAACCGAGGACGTGGCTGGCCAGGGCGCCGTAGGGATATTCGCGGCGCGGGACCGACACGATCTTCGCGCCCGGCACGTCCAGCCCGGTTTCGATGGCGGCCATCGCCTCGCGCGAGATGTCCTCGGCCAGCAGCACCGGGCGCTCCTTGTCCTTGCTTTGATCTTTGCCGGCGGCGCTGGCGGCGGCTTGCTCCTGACGTTCGTTCTGGACCCGGTCCCAGACCTCCACAGCTTGCTCGGCGTCCATGCCCAGCACGCCGCGCAGACGCTCGAAGCCTTCGCTGGTCAGCGAGCGCGGGTTGACGTACAGGTTGAACCCCGGTCGCACCGTGGCCAGCACGCGGTTCTTGCGATCGCGGATCTGCCCGCGCACGCCGGCCAGCACGTCGGTGCGAATGATGCTGTCCGAGGTCAGCTTGTAGAACGTGTCGCCTTCGATGACCTGCAGATAAAACAGCCGCCCGCCGATCGCCAGGAAGGCCAGCACCACGAACAACCCGAAGTAACGCGCCCGACGGCGCATCTCCGGAAGTTCAGCGTCTTGCCCGGCTATCTCCATGCGAGGCGCTTCATCGCAAGGTCATCCCGTCGCCGGCGGCGCGCGGGCCGCGGGCCAACCCCACGCGCGAGCGCGTGGCATCGATGCGCCCGTCGATGCGGCGCAAAAGCCCCAGGACGATCGGGCCGCAGAATCCGGTCAGCAGCGCTTCCAGCGGTGCCTGGCGAAGACCGCCGTATCCGCCCTCCGGCGACACCTGCGCCCGCACGATCACGATCAACAGTGCCGACAACAGACTGGCCACGAACGACGTCGCCGCGGGCAGCGCCAGGCCGGCCACCGTCACCCGCGTCGACAGCGCGCGGGCGAAGAGCACCATCAGTACGAAAACCAAGCTGTGCACCCCTTGCGGCGCACCCGACACCAGATCCAGCAGATAGCCGGTCATGAAAGAAACCACCGCCGCGGAGGACACCGACCACTTGGGCGACAGGCCGACGTGCAGCACGACCAGCAGGCCCAGGCTGGGCGCCGCCATGCGCACCGGCGCCAGCTCCAGCACCGTCGACTGCAAGATGAGCAGCAGATACGCCACGACGATGGTGACCAGCGAGCGCATCAGCGATACACCGACAAGCCCCGCGCCGGCGCCGACTGATGATGCGTCCCCGCGTCAGGATCCGGCGCCGGTGGCGGGGCTACCACCACCAGCACCTCCGACAGGCGCGCGAAGTCCACGTCGGGCGTGACCTCGACCTCCTGGTACATATTCACCGCGCCGGCGCCCACCTTGCTGATCTTGCCGATGGCCAGATCGCGCGGGAACGCGCCGCCCAAACCGCTGGTGACGACCTTGTCGCCCTCGTGAACCTGATCGCCGCGCACCAGATATTCGATGCTGCAGCGATAGCCGTTCTCGCCTTGCTTGCCGCGCAGGATGCCGCGGCCGCCGGTGCGCGGAACGAACACGTCAATCGCCGAACGCGGATCGACCAGCAGCATGATGTCCGCGGTTTGCCCGGCCACCCGGTTCACCCGGCCGACCACGCCCTCCGGCGTCAGCACGGGCATCCCGCGCCGAACCGTGCCCTCGCCGAGATCGATCTCCACGCGCGCCACCCGAAAGTACGGCGAGGCGTCGATGCTGATCACCCGCGCCGCCAGCGTCTCGGCCGGCGTCAGATCCTTGAGGCCCAGCAACCGTTGGTAGCGCCCGCTCTCGGCGGCCAGGCGGCGGGTCTCCAGCAGATCGGCGCGCAGGCGGCTGTTCTCGCGGCGCAGGTCATCGTTCTCGCCACGCACGTGGACCAAGTCGACGTAGCGGCCGGCCACCCCGCCCATGGCGCGCGCGATCGAAGACATCGCCGATTGGGCCGGCGAGACCACGCGCAGGATGCCCCGGTCCAGCGTCGACAGCTCGCCGGGATTCTTCGCCGACATGCGCAGCACGATCACCGCCAGCAACATCGTCGCCGCCACAATCGCGCTCTCGCGCACCCTTTTGCTGCTGCCGGTCATTGCGAACCCCCCAGCCTAACGTGCCTCAAAACAGAGTCCAACGAATGAAGCGCGTTTTTCTGCCTGGTCACTTCTCCCAAGGTGATCCCGTTGCGCGCGGGGCGAAGGTCAGCGACTCGACGAGAGGGCGGCTTTCGCGCGTTTGCGCTCCTCTGACGAGGAGCGCTCTTTAACGGATCGCCAAAAGGGCGCTCCGCCAGGAGCGCAAACGCGCGAAAGCTGCCGTTCAATCAAACTGCACCCTTCGCCCCGCGCGTAACGGGTTCGCTCTACTGCAAGGCAACTTCTCGCAGCAGGCTCAGTTCATCCAGAGCCTTGCCGGTTCCCAAGACCACCGCGCACTCGGGCGTGTCGGAGACCATCACCGGCAGTCCGGTCTCTTCACGCAGAAGCACGTCCAGGTTGCGCAGCTGCGCACCGCCGCCGGTCAGGACGATGCCGCGATCCACGATATCGGCGGCCAGTTCGGGCGGCGTGCGCTCGAGGACCGAACGGACGGCGTCAACGATCTGGTTGACCGGCTCGGAGAGCGCCTCGCGCACCTCGTCGCTGTTCATCACCAGCGTCTTGGGCACGCCGGCCACCAGATCGCGACCCTTGATCTCCATGGTCATGACC
The DNA here is from genome assembly GCA_036268875.1 of Polyangia bacterium. GTDB lineage: Bacteria > Myxococcota_A > Polyangia > Fen-1088 > Fen-1088 > DATKEU01. The sequence continues at coordinate 130,076 of DATATI010000001.1, forward strand.
TCGTCGACACTGTAAGCGTTGCCGATCTGCTTCTTGATCGCCTCGGCGGTGCGCTCGCCAACCAGCAGGTTGTACTTGCGTTTGATGTACGCGACGATCGCCTCGTCCATCTTGTCGCCGGCCACGCGAATGGATTTGGCGACCACGATGCCGGCCAGCGAGATGACCGCCACTTCCGTCGTGCCGCCGCCGATGTCGACCACCATGTTGCCCGACGGCTCGGTGACCGGCAGGCCGGCGCCGATGGCGGCGGCCATGGGCTCTTCGATCAGATAGACCTCGCGCGCGCCGGCGGCCAGCGCGGAGTCACGCACGGCGCGCTTTTCCACCTCGGTGATGCCCGACGGCACGCCGATGATGATGCGCGGCTTGACCAGCGTGCGGCGGTTGTGCACCCGGGTGATGAAGTAGCGCAGCATCGCCTCGGTGACCTCGAAGTCGGCGATGACGCCATCCTTCATCGGGCGCACCGCCACGATGTTCCCCGGCGTGCGGCCCAGCATCTCTTTCGCTTCCTTGCCGACGGCCAGAACCTTCTTGGTCCCGTTGCCGGCGCGCTGGACCGCCACCACCGACGGCTCGTTCGAAACGATGCCCTTGCCGCGAACGAAGGTCAGGGTGTTCGCCGTACCCAGATCAATGGCCAGATCGTTTGAAAACAGCCCGTAGACCCAATCGAGCAGCATGGAAGGTTGGTTCCGCCCAGAAGGGCGCAGCCAGGTGTCCGCGCCGTCCCGATCAGATGGCCACTTTTATCACACCTCATTCAGCCCGGGTAGGGCCTTGGCCGCGCATTGTGATAGATTCCGCCCGCATTCGACGGCCCAGGCGCCGTTTTCTTTTTTGCCCGACGTCGTTTTCCATTTTCCCTCGCAATCCATTTTCGGGAGGCCTTCTTCATGCTCGAGCAGATGCGTAAGTCGTCGCAGTCGCTGCTCATCTATGTGCTGTTCGGGATCGTCATCGCCGTCTTCATCATCAACTTCGGTCCGCAGTCGCGTGGTGGCTGCGACGGACCGGCGTCGGTCGGCGATCAGTTCGCCGCGCGCGTCGGCGGCGACACGATCTCGGCCAGCGATTTTCGTTATGGCTTTCTGGTGCTGGGGGGCGCGCAGTACCCGGCCCAGATGGCCAAGCAGCAGCGGGTCAAAGAGACGGTGATGGACAAGCTGATCGAGCGCGAGCTTTTGGCCCAGGAGGCCGAGCAACTGGGCTACGCCGTCACCGAGGAAGAGGTCGAGGATCAGATCGCCGACTCGAAGATGATCGGCCTTGGCTATCCGCGCACCGTCGGGCGCCTGCAGAAGGACGGCAAGTTCAGCTACGACCTGTTCAAGAACTTCGTCCAGTTCGAGATGGGACTGACCCCGAAGAGCTTCATCGAGGAACAAAAGCGCGAGCTTCTGGCCTCACGCGTGCGCGATCTGCTGCGCGCCGGGGTGACGGTTTCGTCCGACGAGGTGAAGGCCGAGTTCGCGCGCAAGGGCAACCAGGTCAACCTCGAGTACGTGCGCTTCGCCCCGCATCGCTATGAGACGCAGGTGGCGCCCACCGATGCGGAGATCGCCGCCTACGCCAAGACCAACGAAGAAGCGTTGAAGAAAGACTACGAGGCGAAGAAGTTCGTCTATGAAAAGACGCCGAAAGAGCTGCACCTGCGCCAGATCCTGATCAAGGGCGGCGACGGTGAGGCCGGCAAGGCGGCCGAGAAGAAAGCCGACGCGATCGCCGCCCGCCTGAAGAAAGGCGAGTCCTTCGCCGACGTGGCCAGGCAAGTGTCGGAAGACCCGGCCAGCAAGGCCAAGGGCGGCGATCTGGGCTGGCGGCGCCTCGGCACCACCAACCTCACCGGCGACGGCGAGGCGAAGTTGTTGGCGGCCAAGACCGGCGACGTGGTCGGCCCCCTGAAGTCGAACGAAGGTTGGGTGCTGATGGTCTCGTCGGGCAGCCGCGAAGGCGACCTGTCTTTTGACCAGGTGAAGCTGGAATTGGCCGCCGACAAGCTGCGCGAACAGCAGACCAGCGCGCGCGCGAAAACCGACGCGCTGGCCGCCTTGACCAAGGCCAAAGCCGAACCGGGCAAGACGCTGAAGGATCTGTTTCCGGGCGCGGCCGACGCCAGCAAGACCGACACGGCCAAGGCGGATGCGGCCAAGAAGGAGAAGGCGGGCAAGCCGGGCGCCAAAGCTGGTGGGGCGACGGCGGAGGTCGCCGACGTGCCGGGCGCCGAAGAAACCGGGTTGTTCAGCCTGCGCGGCGGCCATGACGGCGCCATCGTCGAGGGCATCGGGGTATCGAATGACCTGGCCAAGGCGGCGTTCGCCCTGACCAGCGAGGCGCCGCTGGCCGGTCCGTTCGACGTGGCGGGCAGCGCGGTGATCGTGCGCTTGAAGGAGCGCAGGCAGGCGGACATGGGCGAGTTCGAGAAGAAGAAGCTCGAGCTTTTGCGCGACGCCGAGCTGACCAAGTGGATCGAGGTCCTGACCGATTGGACGCGCCTCAAGTGCAACGAGGCCAAGGCGGGCAAGCAGATCCAGGTCAACCGCGACATGCTTCGCTACGAGGACAGCAACGAGCCCCCGCCGTACGAGGCGTGCTCGGCGCGTAGATCGCTCGGTGGGTGACGCTCGCTGCGCGGTAGGGCTGGGCCCTGCCGCGGGCCCACCCGTGTTTCACAAGGTGGGCCGCGCGGGCGGAGCCCGCGCTCCTGGCTGAAATAGCGGCGCAGAAGACGGAATCGGAAACGGAGTCGGAGAGATTGGTGGAGATGACGAACGTTGACGAACAGCCGATTTCTCCCAAGGCGGTGGCGCCGAAGGGGCGGCCGACTTGGTTGGTGGTGTTGTCGTCGTTGACGTTGGCTTATGGCGGACTGTTGCTGGTGTCTGGGCTAAGTGCGCTGCAGGATCCGATCGCGGCGGCCCGGTTGCCGGTGACGCAGGCGATGGCTCCGGCCCAAGAGGTGTTGGCGCGGCAGCTGGCGGATACCGGCCTGCAGATCTTGACCGGGCACCTGCTGGGCATTCGGCTGCGGGCGGCGGGCTCGCTGGTGCTGGCGATGGCGCTGCTTTATGCGGCGGCGGCGGCGCTGTCGCGTGATCGACACGGGCGCACGGTGACCCTGCTGGCGGCCTGGTTGGGCATCATTTATCAAGTGGCCAGTCTGCCGGTGGTCATTCCCATCGCCCGCGATTACGCCGCCGCCACGGCCCCCCTGGTGGCCAGCGCGATGGCCGCGGACCCACCGACGGCCTCGTCGGACATCGGTCCGGTCGAGACACCCAAACCAGAAGCGGTGGCCAAGGTGATGCGCTCGGTGTTCGTCGGTATTCCCATCGCCACGGCGCTGGTGGGGATTTGCGGCTCGGTGTTGCTGCTGGTGTATTACGGCGGGCGGCGCGGCCGCGCGCTTTATGGGCTCCTGCCGCCTCGCTTGTAGGCAGCGACCACCGCGGCACCGCCAGCGCCGGCGGTTAAAGAGGCGCCTTACTCTGCTTGGAAGCGGCGGCTCTGGGTTAATATTTTCGTCCGTGGAGACCGCCGACTACCCACCCGTGCTGCTGTCTCAGCCCACGGCCCAGGGCGCGACCGCCGGCGGACCGGCGGCGCCGTTGCGCATGACCTTCGTCGACGGCGCAGGCGTGCTGACGCTGGAGCGGCACCCGCTGGGCGAGCTGGCCACGCTGCAGCGCCTGGAAGTGACCGTGCCCGACCTGCGCTTGCCCGCCGAGCTGACCGCCCCAGCGACGCGCTTTCGCAACCGGCGCGGACGATTTCGCAGCGCCACGTTGTCGCTTCGCCCGGCGCAGATCGTTCGTTATCTCGCGGGCTGCGATCTGGCGGCGGCCGGTCTCTCCGACGTCGCCGTGCGACTGGACGCCACCGGTCGCCTGCGCCTGGCCGCGCGCGCGCGGCTGGGTGGGCGGGCTGCCGACTTCACTGCCCACATCGATCTGCGCCGCGACGGACCGCGACGGCTGCGCCTGGGCGTCGACGAGTTGCACCTGTTCGGCCACCTGCCGGTACCGGCGCCGATCGTCGGAGGCGCGCTGCTGGGCGCCGCCCTGCCCCTCGCCTTGTCGGCGCCCGCCCGGGCCGGCGCCGCCGCCCGTCCGACGGTGCGTTTTCACGCCACCATCGACGCGCTGGAGCTGGCGCTGCTGGAGGTGTTCGTCGCCAGCGGCTGGCGCCTGCCGGATTTTTCCAGCGCCGTGCTGGAAACCATCGCTCTGTCATCGGAACAGATCGTCCTGGTGTTCGGCGAGGCGGCGTTGCCGACCTCGACGAAGGCGATGAATGGCGCCCCCGCACCGACCGAGACCGGCGATGCCCGCCTGCTGGAAGCCGACGGCTTGCTGGCCCGCGGGGATTACCTCGCCGCGCTGACCTGCCTGCGCCAGAGCGACGTCGCCGCCACGGACGACGCCCACCTGACCGAACGAACGTTGCAGGTGCTGCTGGCCGGCGCCACCACGCAGAGCGAAGCGGACACCCTGGCGGTGCGCATGTTGGCCCGCGACCCATCCTCGCTGACCGCGAGGCTGGCGCGCGCCAGCGTGGCCGCCGAACGCGACGACCAGCCCACCGCCGCCGCTCTGTTTTTGGCCGCGGCCGAGCAAGCGGACGCTCAGGGCCGGGTGGACGACGGCGTTTTCGCGCGGGCCGCGGCCGCCATCCATCGGGCGGCCGCCGACCAGGCCGTGATGGCCTCGGGCGGATCACCGTCGGGATCCGCCGGCGTGCCGGTGCCGGCACCGCTGTCGCCGTCGCAGCGACTGGCCGCCCGCTGCGAAGAGCTGATCACCGAGCGCAATTTCGACGAGGCGGATCGGGTGTTCGCCGAGCGCATCGACCACGCCCCCGACGAGCCCACCGCCGCCGTGCTGGCCACCGAGCGGGCGCGCGTACGCCTGCTTGGTCCGGGCGCCAACGCGGCGCTGGCGGTGTTGCGCACCATCGCCCTGCGTTCGGCGCCCGAAGAGGCGCTGGTCTTGCGCGCCGATCTGGGCGAGCGGCAGGCCAGCCTGGACGACGCGCTGCCGGCGCTGGAGGAGCTGGCCGAACGCGCGCGCTCCGTCGGCGACGAGAGCACGCGCCACGATTTCCACGAACGGGCCGAAGCCTTGCGCGCCCGCGTGCACGGCCGGTCGCGCACGCCGGCCGACGAGCTGGAACGCACGCTGGCCGCCAACCCGACCGATCCGACGGTGGCCGAGGAGCTGGCGACGATCTACCTCGAGCTCGGCGATCCACGCCAGCGCATCGAAGCGCTGGGCAGCCTGCTGCGCCGGGCGCTGGGGCTGACGCCGGCGCGGCGCAAGCAGATCTACGCGGCGCTGGGCGAAACCGCCGAGGCGATCGGCGATCTGGACCAGGCCGAGCAAGCCTACTGGCGCGCCGCCACCATTGAAGCCGACCCGACCTTGCGCGCGAACTATCTGGTCGCGCACGCCCGGGTGCTGCTGGCGCGCGGCGAGGTGCAAACCGCCCTGGCCGAGCTGGAAGAAGCGCTCGGCCGCGTGCCCGATCACGCCGGCGCGCTGGCCCTGGTGGCCGATGTGGCCTTTGCGCAGCAGGACTGGCCGCGCGCGCGCCAGGCCTATGCGGCGCTGGAGAGCGCGCCTGGCGCCGCCGACGTCATCTCGCGCGAGCACCTGATGCTCCGGCGCGCCGAGCTGGCCGAGGCGGCCGGCGATGACGAAGAGGCCGAGACCTGCTACCGCGAGGTGGCCATCTTGAACCCGCGCCACGTCGAGGCCCGCCGCGTGCTGGCCGAGATCGCCCTGCGCCGGCAGGACCTGGGCGGCGGGGCGCTGCGCCTGGAAGAGGTGCTGCACCTTTTGCCGCTGGACGCGCTCGATCAACTGCTAGACGTGCGGCAGAGCCTGGGCTCGGTCTACGTGCAACTGCAGGATTGGGGTTCGGCCCGGTATTACCTCGAGCTGGTGCTGGCGCAGGATCCCGGTCGCATCGCCGCCCTGGAATTTCTGGTCGGCGCGTACCTGCAGCTTGGCCTGCCGAAAGAAGCCACCGCCGCCTGCGAACGACTGGCCCGGCTCTACCAGGAACCGTCCAAACGCGCGCGGATTCTCTATCGCCAGGGCGAGATCCTGCGCGCCGAGATCGGCGACGACGCGGCGGCGTTCGAGGCCTTCTTGAAAGCGTCCGACGTCGATCCGCGTTTCGCTCCGACCATGGTCAGGCTGGTCGAATACTTCTGGCGCGAGGGCGATTTTCAAGCGCTGGCCGAGGCAGCGACGGATCTGACCAAGGCGGGGGCCCTGACCTCCAACCCTGATCCGGCGCTGGGCGCGCGCCTGGTGCTCGGAACGGCGCTGGCCGGCCAGCGAGCCCCGGCACCGGGGGCGCCGTTGCGAGCAGCGGCGTGGAACCCGGCGCTGGGCGCGCAGATCTTGGCGGAGGCGTGCGATCACCTGGGCGGGCAGCCGCTGGAGGCGCTGGACCTGGCGCTGTCGGCGCTGATCGGCTGGGGCGGCGCCACCGTCGAGCCGACGTTGATCCCGGCGCTGGCCGCGCTGGTCGCCGCCGATCCGGCGCGGCCGGGGCCGGTGCGGGCGCTGGGCCGCATCGCCGATCGCCGCGGGCAGACGCCGCTGGCGCGCGCGATGTACGGGGTGCTGGCCTTCGCCGACGTCACCGATCCCACCGCCGAGCGCCTGCAAGAGCTGGGGCCGGCGCCCACCGCCACCGCGGAGTCGCTGCAGGCCATCGGGCCCACCGTTCACGCCGACAGCCGCGGTCCATTGCGCGCCACGCTGGTGGCGCTGGCCACGGCGCTGCAAGGGTTCGAGGCGGATCGCGCTCCAAGCGGCGGCGAGGCGCTGCGGCCAGCCCGCGCGGCAGGACTGCGCCGCCTCGGTCATCTGCTGCACGCCCCGCCGTTCGCCGTGACCATCCTGCCGGCAACGGCATCGACGCCGGCGCCGGCGATCACCGTGGTGCCGACCCGCCCGGCAATGCTGATGGTATCGCCCGACGCAGCCGAGTTGCCCGAGCGCCAGTGGGGATTTGCCGCCGCCGCCGCGCTGGAAGATCTTCGCAGCGGTCTGGCGTCGGTGGCGGCATTTTCGCCCGAAGAGCTGGTGTCGTTTCTCACCGGCGTAGCCGCCGCTTTGGCCGGCACGCCCGGTCCGGGCGAGCCGAAGGCCAAGGCCGCCGAACACTGGTTCACGGAGACCGACGCGGTCGCCGAATTGCCGGTCGGCGACGAACGGGCGCTACTTGGCGCGGATGTCCAGGCGGCGCTGAGCAGCCACGCCGACTGGCTGACCTTCCTGCGTGCCAGCGCCCACACCGCCAACCGCATCGGCCTCCTGGTCTGCGGGAGCCCGCTCGAGGCATTGAACGCCCTGACCCGCGGCGACAGCTTGATCGCCGCCGCCGGCTCCTACGACGATCAACGCCAGGCCCGCCGCGCTTTCATGCGCACCGCCACCATCCACGAGCTGGTGCGCTACATGCTGTCTGAGGAATACCAGCAAGCGCTGGCCGCGCCGGCTGATCCGGCTGATCGTTAGCGGGCACCGTGATCGGCTTCGTCGTCACGCCCGGATTCGAGGCGGCGCTGGTGTCGGAAATTACGCCGTGGGTGACTGCGGCGGCGGTGGTGGCGCCCGGGGTGGTGACCGGCCAGTCGCGACTGACCGACGAGCAGGCGCTGCCTGATCCGGTTTTCGCGCGCCAGCTTTTGCCCGACGCCCGCGTGGTGAGCGCGCCGTCGGTGAACGCGCTGGCCGAGGCGGCCTATGCGGCGCTGGAAGCGGCCATCGATGACGGCGGGGGACCGTTCACGCTGCACGCCTACGCCGTGCTGGCGGAGGCGGATGAAGCGCCCGGCCTTGGCAGCCGCGTCGAGCTGGTCGGGCGCGAGACGCTGGCGCTGCTGCAAAAACGGCGGCGACGGGCCTTCGCGCGCTATCTGCCGCCCGACGAATTCGCCGCCGCAGCCCACGTCCCGCCAGCCGCCGCCGCGCCGCCACCGATGTTGTTGCAGCTTCTGGCGCTCGAGCGCACGTCGTTGTTGGTGTCGGCGGCGCCGGTCGGGGCGCGGGCCGCGGGTGGACTGACGCTGGCGCCCTGGCCGGCGGGGCTGGCGCCGGTCGCTGTCGATCGCGCGCCGCCTTCGCGCGCCTACCAAAAATTGGAAGAGGCCTTTGCCTGGATGAACGCCGCGCCCGGCGCCGCCGATGTCTGCGTGGATCTCGGCGCCTCGCCGGGGGGCTGGACGATGACGGCGCTCAAGCGCGGGGCACGCGTCATCGCCGTCGATCGCGCGGCGCTGGAAGCGCCGGCGGCGCCGCACCCGCGCCTGACCATGACCATCGGCAACGCCTTCACCTACGAACCGCCTCACCCGGTCGACTGGCTGCTGTGCGACGTGATCTGCGAGCCGCCGCGGACCATCGCGCTTGTCGAAACCTGGCTGGCCCGTCGCTGGTGCCAGCGCCTGGTCTGCACGGTGAAGTTCAAGGGCCGCGACGGATACGATGTGCTGGGCCGGTTGCCGGCGCTGCTGGCCGAGGCGGGTCTCCGTTTCGGACGGGTCAAGCACCTTGGCCACAACAAGAACGAGGTGACGGTGATGGGGCTGCGCTGATCGCCGATTATATCTGTTATAAACGGCGGCGTTCGTATGTCGATCCTGATCGTCGGAGGGGCGGGCTACATCGGCAGCCACACGGCCAAGATCGTGGCGGCGGCGAACGCCGGCCTGGGCCCGCTGGTGGTCTTCGACAACCTCAGCTCGGGCCATCGCTGGGCACTGCGCTGGGGCACGTTCGAAGAAGGCGATCTCAACGACCCGACGGCCATCGCCGCTGTGATCAAGCGCCACGCGGTGACGGCGGTGATCCAGTTTGCCGCCTTCATCGAAGTGGGCGAATCGGTGCGCGACCCGCGCAAGTATTTCCGCGGCAACGTGCAGAACACTCTGAACCTCCTCGACGCCATGGTCGACGCCGGCGTGCGCGACCTGGTGTTCTCGTCGACGGCGGCGGTGTACGGCGATCCGATCAAGACGCCCATCCCCGAAGACCACCCGCTTTTGCCGGTCAGCCCTTACGGCGACAGCAAGCTGTTCGTCGAGACCATCCTGCGCCGCTATGGCCAGGCGTACGGCCTGCGCTGGGCGGCCCTGCGCTATTTCAACGCCGCCGGCGCCGATCCCGACGGCGGCAACGGTGAAGACCACGCGCCCGAAAGCCACCTCATCCCGCTGGCCATCAAGGCGGCGCTGGGCCAGCGCGGGCCGCTGCAGGTCTTTGGCACCGATTACCCAACCCCCGACGGAACGGCGGTGCGCGATTACGTGCACGTGGTGGATCTGGCGCACGCTCACCTGCTGGCCCTGCAGTACCTGGCGGCGGGACAAGCCAGCTTGGTGGCCAACATCGGCACCGGGCACGGACACTCGGTGCGGGAGGTGCTGGCCGCCGTCGAGAAAGCGGCCGGCCGGCCGGTCCCGCACCAGGAAGTCGCGCGACGGCCCGGCGATTCGCCCGAGCTGGTGGCCGACGCCAGTCGCGCCCGCGCCCTATTGGGCTGGCAACCGCGGTATGCTGAGCTGGACACCATCGTGTCGCACGCCTGCCAATGGCACGTCTCCCAAAGCAAACCCTAGCCCGCTTCACCGTCGCCCGGCCGGCCGCGCTGGTCGTGCCGCTGTTGCTGCTGGCCGCTTCTTCGTGCAGCAAGCGGATCTGCCCGGACGAGATGGAGCTCGACCCCGCGCGCTCGCAGCCGGGGCACGTGGCCTTTTGCGCCAGCCGCACCGATCGCAGCCGCGCGGTGTGGATCCAGCAATACGAAAGCGGGCTACGCCGTCAGCTGTGCCCGTTCATCGGCGGCCGGCCGGGCGGCACGTTTCAGTCATGGCACAAGAACGGCTCGCGCTGGCTGGAGGGACGGTACCAAAACGGCGTCAAGACCGGCCATTGGGCGCAGTGGAGCGACGACGGCCATCCCGTCGCCGACGGCGAATACCGCGAAGGCGCGCTGGTGCAAGGCGCGCCGGTGGGCGCACCCGCCACCTGCGAATCCGTCACCTGGTGACGGTGACCTGAGCGGGCGGCCGGGCCCGCGGCGCGCGCGGCTGGCGAAAACACGCGATCGCACGGAGCCGAAATGAGCGTGAGCGGCCGACGATTTCGCATAGCATCAGAGCCAAATGCATTGGTCAGCCAAAGCGGCGGGCAGCCTCGGCCGTCGCCTTCTATCTCGTTCCCGGGCCGTGACCGTCGCGGCGGTCCTGACCATGGCCGCCAGCGCGCCCGCGGCGAGTGCGGCGGCGCAGCCCGGCCCGGCCGGCCGGCTGGAGCTCCGCGACGGCTGGGCGGTGCAATCGTCGCGCAAGGTGAAGGCGGCCGGCGAGGTGGTGTCGACGAAAGGATTCGCCACCGCTGGCTGGTACCAGGCCGCAGTGCCGGCGACTGTGCTGGCCGCTCAGGTGGCCGCCGGCGCGTACAAGGACCTGTATCGCGGCATGAACCTGCGCAAGCTGCCAGGAATGACGTATCCGATCGGACTCAATTCCTTCTCAAACGTCCCAATGCGAAAAGACAGCCCTTACGCGGTGGCCTGGTGGTACCGCACCGAGGTCAGTCTGCCGGCCGCATTCGCCGGGAAACGGGTCTGGCTGCACCTGGGCGGCGTCAACTACCGGGCCAACCTGTGGATCAACGGACACAAGGTAGCCAGCGACAAGGACCTGCAGGGCGCCTATCGCATTTACGACCTGGACGTCACCGACCACCTGTACCCGGGCGAGACCAACGTGCTGGCGCTGGATGTGTCGGCGCCGACGGAAAAGCAGCTGGGCATCAACTGGGTGGACTGGAACCCCACGCCGCCCGACAAGAACATGGGACTGTGGGGCGCGGCCTATCTGACCACCAGCGGGCCGGTCAGCGTTCGCCACCCGCAGGTGGTCACGCACTTTGCCAGCGCGGCGCTGGCCGAGGCGCGCCTGACCGTGATGGCGGAACTTCAGAACAGCACCGACGCCCCGGTGGCCGGCGTGGCCCGCATCAGCATCGACGGCGGCGCGGCGCTGGAACAGCCGCTGACCCTGGCCGCGCACGAGAGCCGGCGCGTGACCTTCGCGCCCGATCGCTTCGCGGCGCTGGTGGTGCAGGCACCGAAGATTTGGTGGCCGGCCGAGATGGGCCAACCCGCCCTGCACGATCTGGCGGCGACCTTCGCCGTTGGTGGCGCGGCGGTCTCCGATCAGCGAGCGATCCGCTTCGGCATTCGCGAGGTGACGTCAGAGATGACGCCGGACGGGTTCCGCCTGTTTCGCATCAACGGCCGGCGCATCCTGATCCGCGGTGGCGGCTGGATGCAGGACATGCTGCTGCGTCCGGATAGCCAGCGCTTGCAAGCCCAGCTTTCGTACGTGCAGGACATGCACCTCAATACGCTGCGCCTGGAAGCGCAGTTCGAGACCGACGAATTCTTCGATCTCGCCGATCAAAAGGGTCTGCTCATCATGGCCGGCTGGTGCTGCTGCGACATCTGGGAGAAATGGAAGGACTGGCCGCGGGGCACGCTGGAGGTGGCGACGGCGCAGCTGCGCTCGCAGGCCCTGCGCCTGCGCCGCCACCCATCGATGATCTCCTGGATGAACGGCAGCGACGGGCCACCGCCCGCCGACGTCGAGGCGGCGTACGCCAAGACGCTGGCCGACGCCGCCTGGCCGAACGTGGTGCTGAACTCGGCGGCCGACGCCGACAGCAAGGTCACGGGTCGCACGGGCCTGAAGATGTCCGGGCCTTACGATTACGAACCGCCGAGCTACTGGTTCTCCGACCAGCGCAAGCTCTTGACCAAGAAAGGAATGATCAGCACCAGGTTCGGTGGCGCCTTCGGCTTCAACACCGAGACCGGCCCCGGCCCGGCCATTCCGGCGCTGGAAAGCCTGAAGAAGATGCTGCCGCCCGAGCATCTGTGGCCGATGGACAACGTCTGGGGCTACCACGCCGCCGGCGAGCGTTTTCAAACCATGGGTCAATTTCACGCCGCCATGAAGGCGACTTACGGCGCGCCCACCGACCTGAATGATTTTCTCCGCAAGGCTCAGGCCATGGCCTACGACGGCCAGCGCGCCATGTACGAGGCGTACAGCCGCAACAAGTACACGTCCACCGGCGTGATCCAGTGGCTGATCAACAGCGCCTGGCCCTCGACGTTCTGGCACCTTTACGACTACTACCTTTATCCGACCGGCGGTTACTTCGGGACCAAGCTGGCGTGCCAGCCGCTGCACGTGCTGTTTTCCCCCGACGATCGTGGCGTGTTCGTGGTGAACAGCCGGCAAGAGGCGGCCAGGGGCCTGGCGGTGACGGCGCGGGCCTTCGATTTTGCCCTGAGGGAAATCTTCGCCAGCAAGGTCATGGTGGATTCCGCCGCCGACAGCAGCGCGCGGGTGGCGACCATTCCGGCTTTTCCTCCGGGCAAGGGCGTCTACTTCGTCAAGCTGACGGTGGCCGACGGGGCGGAAAATCCCCTGGCCTCGAACTTTTACTGGCTGCCCGCCGCGCCGTCGACGATCGCCTGGAACAAGGTCAAGGACACCGCCATCGCGCCCATCCGCACGTTCGAAGACCTGACCTTGCTGAACAAACTCGCGCCGGCCAAGCTGACCGTCAGCGCCAGCCGCGCCGACCACGACGGCGCCGCCGAGGTCGCCGTCACCGTCAGCAACCCCACCGCCGGTCTGGCGTTTCAAGTGCACCTGGGCGTGCGCCAAGGCCAGGACGAAGAGGTGCTGCCAGTGTTGTGGCAGGACAATTATCTGTCGCTGTTGCCCGGGGAAAGTCGCACCGTGATCGCCCGCTATCTGCCCGGCACCAAGCTGGACGCCGCCGCCACTGTGCTGGTGGACGGCTGGAACATTCCCGCCACCACCGTGGCCATCAGCGACGTCGCCGCTTCGCAGGCCATCAAATAATCGAACACCCCTCGCGCCGTCCGGAGACCACGGACGCCGCGAGGGGCGTATCTCTCATCCAACCAAGCTAGACCGAACCGCCGCGCCCCGGGTTGCCCGCCCACACTCCACGCTCTCGAGCAGCGTCTCGCGCCGCTGCGAGACCCGTGCGAATATCCGCCGGACATGGACGACGTGCTGGCAGTGATCTTGGGCGGGGGACGCGGGACGCGTCTTTTTCCTCTCACCTACAAGCGATCGAAGCCGGCCGTTCCCATCGCCGGCAAGTACCGGTTGATCGATATCCCGATCAGCAACTGCCTGAACTCGAACTTGCGGCGCATCTACATCCTCACCCAGTTCAACTCTGAGAGTCTGAACAAGCACATCGGATTAACGTACAAGTTCGACATCTTCTCGTCGGGATTCGTCTCCGTGCTGGCGGCCGAGCAAACCGACGAGGGTGGCAACTGGTTCCAGGGCACCGCGGACGCCGTCCGCCAGAGCCTGCGCCACATGCACCGGCAGGCGGCGCGCGACGTCCTGATTCTGTCGGGCGATCAGCTGTACCAGATGGACTATCGCCAGATGCTCAAGACCCACCGCGAAAGCCAGGCCGACGCCACGGTGGCGGTGATCCCCGTGGCAGAGTCAGCGACGTCGCAGTTCGGGATCCTGAAGATGGACGCGAAAGGTCGCATCACGCACTTTGACGAGAAGCCGCCCGTCGATCGCCTGGGCAGCCTGGTCTCTCAGATCCCCGGCGCCGGCGGCGGATTTCTGGCGTCGATGGGCATCTACATTTTCACCCGCGAGGCTCTGGAAGAAGCGCTGGCCAATCCGCGGCTGGTCGACTTTGGCCGGCACGTGATCCCCGACGCCGTTCCGCGCAAGCGCGTGCAGGCTCACGTCTATCAGGGCTACTGGGAAGACGTGGGAACGATCCAATCTTACTTTCAAGCCAATCTGGCCCTGTGCGAAGCCATCCCGCCGTTTGATTTCTACGACGCTGGCAGTCCGATCTACACCCACCCGCGGTTTCTGCCGGCCTCGAAGGTCGAACGCTGCAACATTCACAACGCGCTCATCTCCGAAGGCTGCATCCTTCACGGCGCCACCATCGACCGCGCGGTGATCGGCATCCGCAGTCGCATCGGCGCCGCCGCCAAGATTCGAAACAGCTTGCTCATCGGCGCCGACGAGTACGAAACACTGGAGCAGATCCGCGCCACCGAGAAGACCGGGGTCCCTCCCATCGGCGTGGGCGCCGAGACGGTGATCGAAAACGCCATCATCGACAAGAACGCCCGCATCGGGCGCGGCGTGAAGATCGTCAACGCCGAGGGGATCAAGGAAGCCGACGGCGACGGTTATTTCATCCGCGAGGGGATCGTGATCGTGCCGAAGAACGGGGTGATCGCGGACGGCAAGGTGATCTAGGGAAACTTTCTGGCGGCGCGCGTTTCCTTCATGAGGGAAAAAGATGGAAGCGCAGACGATCGAATTTCAGGCGGTCGATCAGCGGGCGCCGAGCAGCGGCGAAGCGGCAGCGAAAGCGGCGGCTAAATTACTGCGCCAGTTCGGGATCCGCGTCGAGTTCGTCGACCAGTGGCGGTTCGGGCAGGCGCGCAGCGCCAACGATGTCTCGCGCGTGCTGGCTGAACCGAGCGAGCTGTGGATCAGCCGCTTTCGTCCCACCGACAAGAAGCTGGTCTTCGTCGAGCGGCCGATCGATGCCCTCAGCTATGAACAGGCCAACGGTGATCGGACGGCCTGCTACATGGCGGTGGGGCGTCTGTTGCCGCGGCAGCGCCAGCTCGTCGGCCATGTCCTGCGCGAGCTGCCGGTCGGCGTCAGCGTGGTGCTGGCCTTCGGCGACGACGACAAAGGGCGCCACCTGACCGACCAGGTCCGGGAAGTCGCCCGCGGCCTGCCGATCATCCGACACCGGCCCGAAGTCGGCGCTAGCTGGAACGACCACGTTCGCACGCAAGGCTGCCGCCGCGTCACCTTCGGCGCGTAAGCACGCGATCAAACGACCCGCCGCGACCGACGGCGAAACCGACAGAGCGTGTGGTAAATTGATGCGGTCGTGTCTGCATGCCGACGCTCCTCGCTTTAGATCGCGTCCTGGCGCGCAACACCGAGGACACGCTGGGCCGATACCAGCTGCTCGGGCGGTTGGGCGCGGGTGGGATGGCCGAGGTGTTCGTGGCCCGCGTCGGGGAGCTGCCCGGCATGCAATCGCTGGTGGCGGTCAAACGCATCTTGCCCCATCTGGCCGACGACGAAGCGTTCGTCGCGCTGTTTCGCCGTGAAGCCCAGATCTCCCTGCGCCTGCGCCACCGGGCCATCGCCCGCGTGCTGGAGGTAGGGCGCGCCGGGACCTCGTGGTTCCTGGCCATGGAGCTGGTGGCCGGCGAATCGCTGGCGCATTTGCTGCGCGCGGAACGTGAACAGGGCATCGCCGTCGATCCCCAGCTGGTGGCCTGGGTGGGCGCCGAGATCGCCTCCGCTTTGCACCACGCCCACGCGCTGACCGACGGTGCGTCGGCGCTGGAGGTGATCCACCGCGACGTCAGCCCGCAAAATCTTTTGCTGTCGTTCGATGGCGCCGCCAAGCTGATCGACTTTGGTGTCGCCCGCTGCGTCCGCTTGTCTGAAGCCACCCGGACCGTCGTGATGCGTGGAAAGCTGGCCTACGCCTCGCCCGAACAACAAAGCGCGGGCCGGCTGGACGGTCGGTCGGATCTTTTCTCGCTGGCCGTCGTGCTGCACGAATGGCTGGCCGGGGCGCCGCTGTTCGGGCGCGATTCGGACGCGGCGACGATCCAGGCGATGCAGACCGCGCCGATTCCACCCCTGCCGCGCACGCCGCGCCTCTCCACCGTGCTGGCGCGCGCGCTGGACCGCGAGCCGGCCCGGCGTTACCCCGACGGAGAATCCTTCGCCGACGCCTTGCTGGCCGCCATCGACGGCCGCCCGGCTTCGCCCGAGCGCCTGGTGGCGGCCCACCTGGGGGCGCTGTTTCCCGATCGCAAGCTCCGCTGGCAAGCCATCACCGTCGCACGCGAGGGTGATGCGGCCGCGCTGGAGCTGGCCAAGCCGTCGCACGGAGGCACCGTGCGCGGCACGTCGGCGCCGTTGCCGGTGGCAGACGACAGCGCGGCGGAGATGGCGGCAGAAACCAAATTGGCCGACCCGCCGGTTCAGCGGCGCGTACGCTGGCCGTGGGCGGCGGCAGCGGCGGCGGTCGGTTTGATCGCGCTTCTGACCAACTGGGTGCGCCACGATCCGGCCGTGGCCGTTCATTCGCCCGCGCCCGCCCCGCCGCTCGCTGCGGCGCCCGCCCTCCCGAACGCCGCGCCGACGACGACTCTGCCCGACCCCACTGCTTTCCACGCGGCACCAGCGCTCGCGCCGCCGCAGAAAGCGGCGGCAACGCCACGCCCGTCCCGAGAAAAAATCAACCACGCGCCCGCCCGACCAAGCCACGGCCATCGCCGCCACCCGACGGCACCGACGACCGCGACGTCAGCGGGCGCGACCGCGCCCGTGCCCCGGCGCCACACCGTCATCAACGAGCTTGAACGCAGTCCTTACGAAACGGCTGAATGAACGTCCGAACGATCAGTCGAACCTGCGCCGCGCTGACGACCGTGCTCGCTGTGACCGCTGCCCGCACCACGCAGGCGCAGACCTGTCCGCGTTTGCCGGCGGGGCTGACCTGCGCGCCTGTCCCCGCCGACGAGAGCGGCCGCCGCCAGCTGTTGCAGGCGCTGGATCTCGACGGGCGCGAGGCGGTCAGCCGCGGCGACTACGCCATCGCCGCGTCGGCGTTCGGTTGTCTGGTCGAGGCCGATCCACGCTCCGAATCGGCCGGCAATCTTTCGGTGGTGCTGCGCGAACAAGGCGCGCTGGGCGATGCGCTGCTGATGGCCCGCTGCGCAGAAGAGCTGGCGCCGCCCGGGCCAGCCCGCGAGCGGGCGCGCGTCCGCCGTCTGGACATCGAACAACGCCTGGGGCTGGCACCGTCGGTGGCAGCTCCGCCCGCTGCAGCCAGCGCCGTCGATCTTGAATCCGATCGTCACGTCACGGCCACGCCTCTGGCGGCCCCGGCCCGCGCGCACCGCCGCCAGGCGTACGCGGTGCTGGTTGCCAGCGCGGCCCTGCTGGTCGGCGCCGGCGTGCTGTACGCGGTGGCGCATCAGCGAGCGAATCAGTTCGGCGACGAACAGCAAGCGAACGGCTATTCCGATCGCGCACGCCAGCTGCACGACGACGCGCGCCACTGGGAGATCGGAAGCTGGGCGGCAGGCAGCGCCGCCGTGGCGGCTATCCTGACCGGTGGCGCGCTGCTGCGATTCTGAGCGCGTGCGCGCTGCCGCCTAGAGGCACCCGCAGGTGCCGACGCCGAGCTGCGAGCAGCAGGTCCGCGTGAGCGTGCCGCAGGTGCAGGCGCACCCCACCGTGCAGCCGATGCAGCCGCCGGCCTCCGCGGGACACATCAGCGCGTCCGCCCCACCGTCGGTGGTCGCGGGGCAGTGGTTGTAGCAGGCGCCGTGACAGCAGGTCATCGCGCCCGGGCAGGTTCCGGCGCTGGAGCAAGCGATCCCTTCCTTCCAGCCGATATCGACGCACGAGACGTCGATCGCGGCCAGCACCAGCGTCACTAGAACCAGCGATAGAAGAGTGACGCGCATGCGGGGTCGGCACAGGATATCAAATCCGACCCCCGCCCCGACGCCCGCTCGGCGCGAGCTGTCTCTGATACGCAACGATACAGGGTGATACAGGGGCGACCGGTTACCGAAGCCGCGGCCGGCGCGGGCCGGCGGCCGCCACCGTCGCTGGCGCGGCACTTGCTGTTTCTCCTCAGCGGAGGTCCCCCATGATCCGAATGAAGTCCGCGACACTCGCCCTCGCTCCTGCCCTCGCCCTCGGATTCGGTTGCGGCACCGCGACGACCAACGAAGGCACGGGGGGCGCTCTTGATCCGGGCGCACCGACCCGCGCGGCCAATCCTGGCCTCTGCGCGCCGCCGACAGCGTTCAGCTTTGCTCTTTGCACGTGCGAGGACCTCACGCAGGTCGGCCTCCTGAAGGTGGGCCGTGGCGGCTCGGGCGACGGTTCGGTCGGCGTCAACGGATCCAGCGCGGTGGCCAACGCCAGCGAGGTGTCGGGCTCGTGGGTCACCGGGAAAGACTGGAGCGCCGCCACTGGCGCGCGCATCGGCGGGTCATTGCGCAGCGGCGCCAATCTCAAAGCGGCCGGCGCGCTGTGGGTGGGCAAGGACCTGGCGGTGAAAGAGAACCTGACCGGCGCCGGCCTGCTCACCGTCGGTGGCGATCTGCGGGTGGGCGGCAACGATCTGTTCCTGGGCGCGCGACAGATCGCCGGCGGCCGCGGCGCCTTCGATGCGCCCGCCGCACCGCCGTGCGGCTGCGACGCGCAGACCTTGTTCGACGTGGCGGGCGCCGTGGACGAGGCCAGCAGCAAGAACGACAACGCCGCGCACGCCATCTCCTCGGGCACCGATCTGTCCATCGGTGTGCAGCGACTGGTGCTGGACACCGGCCGCTATTACTTCACGGGCGTGCACAACATCGGCGCCGGCGTGCTGGACATCCGCGGCAACGTGGCCATCTACCTGGACGGCAGCCTGGACGAGATCGGCGCCCAGGCGATCAAGCTTGAATCGGGCGCCACCCTGGATCTGTACGTCTCGGGCGCGGTCCGGCTGATCGGCTTTTCGCCCTTGGGCGATCGCCAGTCACCGTCGTCGTTCCGGTTGTTCATCGGTGGCAGCGATCGGGTTTCGGTCGGGGCCGGCCTGCAAGAGTTCTTCGGCTCGATCTACGCACCGACGGCGGACCTGGCCTTCGCCGGCGTGACCGTGGTGTGGGGATCGCTGTTCGCCAAGCAAGTGGTCGACGCCGGCGTCCTGACCATCAACCACGGCGGCGCCATCCCCACCTGCACGCCGCCCGTCAACGTCCCGCCCGCCACCGGCGCGACGCCGCCCCCGGTGCAGACGCCGCCGCCGGTGCAAGAGCCGATGCCCGCACCGACGCCCATCGTCGTGCAGTAACAACCGCGGCGCTAGGCGCCAGGGCGGAACTGCTGGGCGTCGATGCTCCAGCGCTTGAGCCAGCGGTGCACCTGCACGCGGGTGCACCGCATGGCCCGGGCCACGGCGCTGATGTTGCCCTGGTGCCGCGCCAGCTGATCCAGAAGGTCGGCGCGGATGACGCCGGGATCCTGCGACGGACGCGGCGCTGGCGGGCGTCCCATCGCTGTCTCGGCCAGCGCCTCACGACGAAACAGCCGCTCCGGACCGGCCAGCGCCAGCAAGGTCTTCAACGTCTGCTCCAGCTCGCGCACGTTCATCGGATAATCGTGGGTCACCAGCGCCTCGGCGCAGCGGCGATCGAACCGATAGGCCGGCCCCTCGGCGCCGGCCAGGCGGCCGAGCAGCGCCGCCGTCAGTAGGCCGACGTCGACGAGCCTTTCGCGCAAAGGGGGCAGCGTCAGATCCAGGCCGTGGATGCGGGCCAGTAAATCAGCGCGAAAGCGGCCGCGCCGTACCTGCTCGTCTAGATCGGCGTGGGTGGCCGAGACCAGGCGAAAGTCGACCTTGATTCCCTCGCCGTTGCCGGCGCCGAGCGGCAGCACCTCGTGCTCTTGCAGGGTGCGCAGCAGTTTGACCTGCGCGGCCGGCGGCAGCTCGCCGATCTCGTCGAGCAGCAGCGTGCCGCCGTTCGCGGCGGCGATGAGGCCCGGCTTGTCCAGCGTCGCGCCCGAGAAGGCGCCTTTGCAATAACCGAACAGCTCGCTTTCGATCAGCGGCTCGGGCAGCGCCCCGCAGTTGACGGCCACGAAGCGCCCGCGCCGTCCCGACAGCGTGTGCAGCGCGCGCGCCGCCACCTCCTTGCCGGTGCCGGTCTCGCCGCGCAGCAAAACCGCCACGTCGCTGGGCGCCGCGCGGGCGAGCAGACGGTG
Organism: Polyangia bacterium; assembly: GCA_036268875.1. Taxonomy (GTDB): domain Bacteria; phylum Myxococcota_A; class Polyangia; order Fen-1088; family Fen-1088; genus DATKEU01. Next base: position 150,024 of record DATATI010000001.1, read on the forward strand.
GGCGTGCTCGACGGGCGCGGAGAGCGTGCGCAGCTCGGGCGCGCCGGCGACCTCGAACGGCGGCCCCAGCCGTGCGCCGCGGACGCGGCGAAACAAAAGCACCGTTCGCCCCGCCACCGCCGTGCCGCCGTCGGCGATGATCGTCTTGCGCACGGCCTGACCGCCGATGAAGGTCCCGTTCATCGAGCCGAGATCTTCAAGCTGGATCGCCGCGCCCTGATGCTCGACCACGGCGTGGCGTTCGGAGACGCGCGCGTCGGGCAGACGCAGCCAGGTCTCGCCGTCCTTGCGATCCACCGCCAGCGCCGGCCCGCGTCCGATGACCAGCGTCTCGCCCGGCACCACCTCGACGGAGACGGCGCCCGCCGCCGGCTGCTCCCCGCACAGCACAACGGTGAGGACGTCGCGCTCCGGCTCGGCGCGGTTCGACTCCTCGGAGGCGTCGCGCACCGTCCGCTCCATCCGTTCTTCGGCCACCGTCGACGATGATATCGCAGCCGCACCCCCCTCGGTAAATCAAGGGATCGGGGCGGCGCCGCGACGGCGACGCACGCCCCGCGTATACTTTCTACGATGGGCAATCCTGTCACATCGACAGTACCGACCCCGCAGAGGCCGCACGGCTTGGCCCCCGGCAGCGGCCTCACCACCACCCGGGCGGCGTTCATCGAACAAGCGCGCGAAAACGGCGACATCTACATTCACCAGCCGTACGAGCTTTACTCGCCGGAGAACCACGCCACCTGGCAGCGCCTGTTCACGCGCATGCAGCCGCGCTGGCAGCGATACGCCAACGAACGCTTTCAAGCCGGCATGGAAAAGCTGCGCCTGGATCACGACCGGGTCCCGCGCTTTGAAGACGTCAACCGGTTCATGCAACCGCTGACCGGATTTTCCGCGCGCGCCGTCAGCGGGTACGTCCCGTCGTATGTTTTCTTCGACTGCCTGCGCCGGCGCGAATTCCCCACCACCGTCACCATCCGCGACGGCCAGACCCTGGAGTATCTGCCGGAGCCCGACATCTTCCACGACATCGCCGGCCACGTGCCCATGCACACCGACCCGGCGTTCGCCGCCGCGCTGGTGCGTTTCGGCCAGGCCGCCGCGCTGGCCGCCGAACAAGCGCGGGCCATCACCGACGAGCACGAGAAGCTGCGCCGCCTGACCAGCAACATCAAAGCGATGTCGCGCTTTTTCTGGTTCAGCGTCGAATTCGGGCTGATGGTCGGTCGGAAGAACCACGCCGACCTGAAAGCATACGGCAGCGGCCTGCTCAGCAGCTATGGCGAGATCGCCCACGCCATCGACGGGCCGGACGTGCAACGCCATCCGTTCCAGATCGAATGGGTGGTCAATCAGTGCTTCGAGATCGACCACTTTCAACCGCTGCTGTTCACCGTCGAATCCTTCGAGCATCTGTACCAGCTGGTCGACGAGCTGGGGTCGTGGATCCGCGAAGGCAAGCTGGACAACGTCGCCCCCGGCGAGCCGGCGGTAAAGGAACAAGATCTGCGAAGCTTTTTGGAGGCCGGCGTGAGTTAGACTGCCGCGCATGACACGCTCGTTACGATCGACCGCTGCGGCGGTCTTCTTTTCTTCGTTCTTGCTGCTTGGCTGCGCGCCGTCGGTGAACCCTGCTGCCAAGGCCGACATCGACCGGCGCATCGCCGCGCTGGGTCCGCCGACGCAGATCTTTCCTGCCCCGACCGGGTTCGCGCCCCTGCCCTTTCAAACCGGCCAGTGGATCACCGACAAGCTGGTCGATGAAAACGGCCGCCCGTCGCTGCTGACGTACAAAGTGATCGGCGAAGACGCCGGCGCCTTCTGGCTGGAGACGTCCACCGAAAGCTACAGCGGCCGCACCATGATGAAGATGCTGCTGGCCGTCTCCAACCGCATGGATCCCAATTCGATCGACATCCGAACGGTGGCGATCAAGGACGCCAACGGCCACGTCACCAATTTTGACGGACCGATGCTGGCGTTGATGCGCGGGTCGTTGAAGGGCGTGCTGTCGACGCTGGTGGTGAGCTGGCAAGGTCTGCCCCAGGAAGACGCGACGGTCCCCGCCGGCACCTTCACCGGCTGTTTCAAGACCCGCACCGACGCCAGCTGGGGACCATGGCACTCCTCCAGCACGGCGTGGTCGCACCCGGCGGTGCCCCTGAACGGCCTGGTGAAAAGCCAGGGCATCGATCGTCCAACCACCATCGAACTCATCGCCTTCGGGCTGAGCGGCGCCGTCAGCGAGTTCTAGATCAGTCGGCGCGGCGCGCCGGCTTCGCTGTCGCCGGCATACGCCTCAATATCCCGCCGGTCAAAGCGTGAACCGAAAGTGATAGGCGCCGATGTCCATGCGCTCGCGCAGGTAGAAACGATGGGCGCCGTGGCGTTGCACCCCTGAATCGAGGTGCAGCTCGCCGCAGCCGTGCGCGCGAGCTTCGTCTTTCAGCCAATCGAGAAGCTGCTTGCCGAACCCGGCTGAACGCGCGCCGTCCGCGGTGACCAGATCGTCGACGTAAAGGTGACGTCCCCAGGCCAGGCTTTCGGCGACGCGATAACCGGCCACTGCCTGCACGTCAGCGCCCGAAAGCACGGCGGCCAGCCGAAACCCCGCCGCCATCATTCGTTCGATGGTGTCGCGATAGGTCTGCGGCTGCAGCGCCGGACGCAGCTGCCGCATCACCGCAAAGGTGGCGTCGATCTCCGCCGGCGCGACCATGCGCTGAACGATCGCCGTCGTCGGCATCAAAGACCGCTGAGGTGGCGGGTCAGCAGATCCATCAACGGTCCGTGTGACCACAGGGGCGTGAAGGTGTGGTCGGGCCCGTCGATGGTGTCCATCGTGACGTGCCCCTCCAGCTTGCCGGGCGGGCCCAGCCGGCGTAGCCCACGGCCGAGGTGGGCCTGGATGTTGTCCAGGCCGGGATCGGTCGCGCAGAAGATCAGGTATGTGTTGATCCGGCGGGCGATGCTGGCGCGAAAAGCGGTCAGCACCTCGTCCTGCGGGGCGCGCACCATCTCCAAGAGCGGCGACATCTGATCGCGGGCCACGTCGGCGGCGCGCGCGCCCAGCAGGCGCGCGACGCGCGGAATATCCACGTCGCCGCGCAGCAGCTTGGCCCAGCTTTCTGCTTTGAACAGCGACTGGCGATAGTGCTGCGACGCCTGATAGCTGGTCCGCCGGGCCACGTCCAGCGACGTGCCTTCCTTCCAGAAGAAAAGCTGTGGGTTGATCAGCATCGTGCTGTCGATGGCCGGATCGGTCAGGGCGGCGTGAAAGGCCACAAACGCACCCGAGCAAAGACCCATCACCGTCACCGCCGCGAACGATCCCCGGTCGCGCAGAAACTTCACCGCGCCCTGCGCTTCGGGCACGGAGATCATCGAGTAAAGCCGCGCCCCCACCGGATCCTCGCCGGCGCTGTCGCCCAGGCCCGAGAGATCCAGGCGCAGCGACGTCATCCCGCGCCGGGCCCATGCGCGGGCCATCTCGACATAAAGGCGGTTGGGGCCGACGCGGCGGATGGCGCCGGCGTTCAACATGATCACCCCGCGCCGGCGGGCTGGCGCGCTGTGGCCGTTGCTGCCCTCGCCGGGCAACGGTTCACAGAGGATCCCGTGCAGGCGCAGGCCGCCGGCGACGAACGAGACCGCTTCCTCGCGCACGGCCGGACCACCGCTGGCGGGCGCGGGAATGGTCGACGCGTTCTTCAGAAGATCCGTTGCCGCCGGCGAACGGACTTGAGGGGCGGGCTGACTGTGCGCCACCAGCCAGTCGGCCATCGCCTGCATCGCGGCCACCGGCCGCACCGAACGATGCGGATCCTGCATCAGGGCAAGATACCCGGGCACCTTCGATTCGCACGTCTCCACGCCCAGGCTTTGCAGCCGCTTGGTCAGGCGGCTGTCGTCGGGAATGTCGTCGCGTTGCAGGATCAGCGCGGCTTCGGCCGGCCGGCGAGCGATGGTCAAAAGATTCAGCGCGGTCAGCGCCTGCATGGTCGACGCCGACAACAAGAAACCCGCCGCCTCTTCCTCGTCGTCGCCGCGACCCAAGGTCATGCCCGGTCGTGCCGCCGGCGCCCCGGTGTCGCCGGTCAGGCGCAGCATCTTCATCTCGCGCAGGAAGGCCTTGCCGCTGGCGCAAGGCGCCCACAAGACCTGGGCGCGCACGTCGCTGCGGCCGGCGGCCGCGCTGGCGGCGAGCAGCGCGCCCAGGCGCAGGCCGACCAGCGCCACCTGCGCGCAGCCGCTCAAGCGCTTCGCTTCGTCGATGGCGGCGCCGATGCTGTGCAGCCAGGCCGCCACGCGATCGGGCTGGCCATCGTCGCCCGACGAATCGCCGGTGCCGTGATAGTCGAAGCGCACCACCGGCAATCCCGCCGAGGCCAGCGCATCGCCGAGCGCGCGCAGGCCGCGGTGGGCGCAGATCGCCTCGTAGCCGAAGGGCGGGCAGATCACCACCGCCAGGTCGCGCGCGACGCCGCCGTCGACCTCGGCGGCGGGCGGGTGATACCAGCCGAACAGCGGCGCCTCGGCGGCGCCGAACCAGAAAGGACGGCCGGTGTCGATCAAGACGTCGCCGCCAGCGCGATGCGCGTCGACGACTGCGCGTTCAGCGGCTGCACCTGACCGCGCGGATCGCTGGAGGCGCCCGCCCTCCGTAGACCCACCTGCCGGCTGCCGCCGGGGGCGACGTGAAAATAATTGTCGTCGGCGACGAAGCCCGGCACGTCGACGGCCACCGCCTGGGCAAACCGGCGGCTGCGCACCACCAGCGTGAAGTGGCCGTCGGACAGCGCACGAGCCGAGGCCTCAAGCCCAAGGTCGGCCTCCTGCGGCCGCGCCCGGCCGGTGGGAAAAAAGAAAGCTTCGGCGGCCACGTCGCCCGACGCGGACACCAGCCGCGCCACCGCCAGATCGTGATCCGCGGGGCCGAAATGATAGGCCAAGGTGGTGTCGCGAAAACCTTCCAGCAGCGCCGCCGACGGCAGCGACAGCGTGCCCCGCGCTGGAACCGTCACCGGCGCGGCGCCAGCGCCCACCGGCACCTCGCCGTCGCGGTGCAAGGTCAGGCGCAGCTCGCCTTGCCAGGGCGCCGCGGTTTCATTGACGGCGTGCAGGACCGTCCCGTTCAAGCCTTCGTCCGAAAAGAACAGCGCCAGCGGTTGCAGCGCGCGCCGCACAAAGTGATACGCCGCCTTCGGGCGGCCGGCAGCGTCCAGCAAGCCCCACCCGGCGCCCGGCACCAGATCGCGCAGAAACCACACCAGCGCGCCCCGACAAGTTGAGCCCGGACGCCGCCACTCGGCGAACGCCGCCGCCATCACCTCGCCGCTCACCACCCGCCCCAGGGCCAGATACCGCTCCGGATCATTCGATCGAAGGGTAGCGGGATCGACGCCAAAGAGAAGCGCCAAGTAGTGGTCGCGAACGTCGTCGAAGTCCCATCCGGCGCCGAGATCGCGCGGCACGCCCGCTTTCCACGCCGGCGTGTGGGCGCGCGCCGGCGCGCCGCCGGTCACCGTCGCCAGCATCGCACCGTCCGGGATGTTGGCGAAGGCCAGGCACTCGGAGGCGAAGCGCACGCCCGAACGGCGCGCGTCTTCCAGCGGCCGGCGATACGCGCCCACGCCATAGTACGACGTCGTTCCCTCCGACGGCTGGTGCGGAAACGCGCCCCCGCTGGCGCTGGACGGCCAATAGGGAACGTCCGGACAGAGGGCGCGCGCCGCGGCCGGCAGGGTCTGGCGAAACAGCGGTCGATCCCAGGTCGCGCGCGCCGCGCCCCACATCGCCGCTTGCTGTTCACCCTCGCTGTCGCCGCACAACAGCGCCAGCGACGGGCGGCCTTGCCAGCGACGCAGCATCTGCTGCGCCTCGATCTGCACGCCGGCCACGAAGGCTGGATCTTCCGGGTAGTCCATGTTGGCGAACATGAAGTCTTGCCAGACCAAGATTCCGAGCTCGTCGCAGAGATCGTAAAACGCGTCAGTCTCGTAGACCATCGGGCCGCCCACGCGCACCATGTTCATGCCGGCGGCGCGCACGGCGACGAGCGTGTCGCGCAACGATTCGGCGTCGGCGTTCAAGGTGGTGACGTCGACTGGCGTCCAGCAAGCGCCGCGACAGAACACCGGCGTTTCGTTGACGGACAAGGCAAAGTCGCCGCCCGCGCTGGCCAGCGTGGCGGTGCGGAACCCTGTTTTTCCCAGATCGATCGTGACCTCGGCGCCGCCGATGGTGATCACCGCGCGCGCTTCGTACAGCGGTTGGGCGCCGTGCGTGTGCGGCCACCACCGCGCCACGCCAGCGATCCGCAGCGCGCCGGCGATGGCCACCGTCGCCGGCGCCGCGCCGGCGCCCGCCGCCACGCGCACGTCCAGCGCGGCTTCGCGCGCGAGGCCGTCCGGGCCGATGACGATCAACCGCGCGCCGGCGATCGCATCGCCCCCACCGACGATCGGCCGCAAGGTCAGCGACAAAGCCACCGTGCCGACGTCGCCGGCGACGGTCGGGCGCAGGTCGATGTCGCCCACTTCGAAGCCGCGCTGGCGCAGCAGAGTGACGGGCCGCCACGGACCGACCGGCGGCGCGTCCGGCGACCAACCGGGGGTACGGCCAAGCAGCGTGGTGCGAACCCAACGGAGCTGCTGGTTCTCCACCATCGGCGCCCGCCAGCGCGGCCGCGGGCGCTTGACCGCCAAGACAACATCCAGGGCGTGAAACCGGATCAGCAGTTCGTTCTGCGCTATCAGACGTCCGGTGACGTCGACGGCGGTGCGGAGGAACATGTTCTCGCTGTGAAGGACGAGCACCCCGTTCAGAAAAACGTCCGCCACCGTCGCCAGGCCCTCGAAGACCAGCGACCAATGTTCGCCCGGGGCGGCCGACGCGCCAGCGAAGCGGCAGCGGTACCACCAGTCGGCGCCGTCCAGGCGCGCGGGCCCGGCCAAAGGAATCTCGACGCTCGCACCACCGGCCCCGGCCGCTCGCAGCGCGCCGGCGGCCGTGCCGGGCGCCGCCGCCGGAAACCAGCGCAGACGCAAACTGGCCAGCGCGTCCGGTGTCGTCGCCGCGCCCGGCGCCGTCCAGCCAAGCTCCCACTGGTCCGCGACGGGCGCGCTGGTGGCCAGCGAATTCTGCCGCGCGGCTGGCACGTCCAGTGGCGAGCGGCTCAGCGGCCCCCCGTCAGCTCCTCGATGGCGGCGCGGATGGCGGCGATGCTCTCGAAGACGCTGCGCCTCAACATCGCGTCAGGGAACTCGACGTCGAAGGCGCCCTCCAGTGCCAGCATCACGTTGACGCTGGCGTGAGAGGTCATCCCCGCCTGATAGAGATCGTTCTCGTCAGTCAGGGTGGGGACTTCTTTGGCCAGGCGGCCGTGCTCGGTGAGGATCTCGCGAATCTTGGTGGTGGTTTGTTCGGGCATGGTGAGGCTCTATCCGTGGGCTTTGTCGACGACGATGACGGCCACGACGGCGGTGGCGTAGTCGCCTTCATGGCTGAGGCTGACGGACACGCTGGACCAGCCGGCCTCGTCGGCCAGTTGTTTGGCGCGGCCGTGCAGCACCAGATCCGTCCAGCCGCCGGGCATCTGCTTGACCTCGATCGATCGCAGGTCCAGGCCCTGATCGTCCAGGCGCAGCGCCTTCAGCGTCGCTTCCTTGGCGGCGAACCGCGCGGCGAACCGCGCCGGGGCCATCATGGGGTTCGCGTTGCAGGTGGCGATCTCGTCGGCGGTGCAGATACGCCGCATGTACGCTTCGCCCAGGCTGTCCAGTGAAACAGCCACCTGGCTGACTTGCACCAGGTCGACGCCCACCACCACCCGAGGAATTCCGCTGTTTGCGCTAGACATGTTCACTCCCGGTAGACATGGCGAGGGCCAGAAGGATCGGGCGTCGTTTGGTCGGTGTCAAGACGCTTGCCCTCCCACCAGCGACGCCAGCTTGGCCATCCCGCGCTCCCAGGCCAGCGCGGCGTCGGCCAGCATGGGCGCGAAATCGACGGCGCGCTTGGCGTTGACGGCGCGCGCGCCTTTCAAGATCAGCGCCTTCGCCGTCGACGAGATCTCGGTGAAGGCGTCGGCCGCTTCCTGCAGCGGTCCGCCGCCCGCGCCCGCCAGCCAGCGCAGATAAAGCGCCGCCAGCTCGAACGAAGCCCCCAGTTGCCGGAGGGTGGCGAAGGCGTAGGCGTGATAGCGACCGAGGCCCTCCGTCTGCAGCCGGGCGATGTCGCCCCCGAATTGTCGCGCAAACCGGGCGATGGGATTTGCCGCCGGTCGCCGCCCGAGGTGCCGGCCCAGCAGCGACGAGGAACGCACCCGCAGCTCGGCCGGCGACAGGCGCTGCACGCGATCGACGCGGATCAGCTCGGCGAAGAACGGCATGTACGCGGGATCGACAGGCAGCCCCAGCCGGAACAGCCCGACAAAGTCGTCGCCATCCAGGGCGTAGTAGCTGGCGTTGTGAAAGTAGCCCAGGCGGCGCGCCTCGGCGTCGATGTCTTGAATGACAATGGTGGTCTTGGTGTGCTGGGTTCGATAGTCGGTGCCCTTGGTGTCGGGGAGGAAGAAGGCGTCGGCTTCGGTGCTGATCAGCTTGCCGGCGGCGACGTGGCGGACGGCGTGGTCGATCAGCGGCTGCCACACCGTCAGCTCCTGCACGTCGACGCCGTAGAGATCCCAAAGCTCGCTGTGCGGTGGCTTGAAGAAGGTCCATTGGTCATCTTCAAAGTCCACCGCCACCGTGAACGGCAGCATGGCCATCGGATCCAGGCCCTGCGCGTGGAGGACTTCGATCCAGATGTCGACGTAGCAATTCTTCTCGACCCAGGCGCGATCCTCGGCGTGCAGCGCGTGGCGCTGGTACGTCGCCGGATCAAGGGGGAAGACCGCCGGGTGACTCAAGGCCACAGTCGGTCGCGAACCTCTTTGGGCCAGGTCGCGGTGTCGCAGCCGTGATGGCGGAACAGCGCCATCACACAGCGTTCAAGGCCGAATCCCAGGCACGCGGTGTGCGCGGTCTCGCCCGACTGGGTCTTGATGGCGAAGGTGTGGCCAAAATGTTCCTGGTGATAATTGAACGAGCACACCGCCGTCGGGTGCTCCTCGGAGATCACCGGCACCAGCACCTCGAACTTCAGCTTTTGATCTTTCTGGCTGACCGCCAGCATGCGCCCGCCGCGGCCGAAGAACGGATCCGACGCCACGTCGGGTTTGGCCGGCAAACCGAGCGACGTCAGCAGCTCGACGCCGCGCTTGACCCACAGGTCGCGCCACTGCACGACCATGTCCGGCGTCCCCACGCGCACGAACTCGCGCACGCGGAAGGCTTGCATGCGGGTCGGCTCGGCCGACGGTTCGTGGCGGTAGACCCAGTTCTGCATATCGACCAGGCGGCCCTTTTCCGGGATGACGCCGGTGAAGCTGGGATAGACCGGATAGCAGGCGGCCGGATTCAACACCACCTGGGTCATGCCCTGCAGATGCCCCCAAGGCTCGCCGGCGTGGACCTTCTCGCTGAGGCTGTGGTGATCCTTCTCGTTGCCGAAGAAGCTGAACACCGTGCCCGCCAGCTGCGGGAACGAATCCAGGAAGTCGCTGCGCTCCAGCACCTTGCGGTCGATTATCGGCGGGAACAGCATCACCTCGGCGCCGTCGTCGCGGGCCACACGCGTGACCGCGTCGTTGAACCGCGCCAGCACGTCTTCGAACATCGGCCCGCGCCCGAACGCGCCCGGCACACCGACCGGAATGATCAAGCGATGCTTGACCATCTCTTCGTAGAATTTCCCCGGATCGTAGTCTTTCGCGGCCACGCGGTCCTCCTTCGCGTTCAGTCGTCCTTGTACACCAGCAGCAGCGACGCGCTCTTGGACAGGATGCGGTCGTTGCCGATCATCAGCGCGGCCGAGAGGGAATCACGCAGGTGTCGCCCGACGCTGAAAGGGGTGTCGTTCTTGTAGCCCATGATCCCGCAGATCCCCAGGGCATGCTGGACGATGTCCGCGGTCTGCTGCGACGTCGCGATCTTGAGGTTGTTCATCTTCAGAGCGAAGCCCAGGCTGGACAGCGCTTCGTTGCCTTCCGGCGCGCGCAGCAAGCGATCGCTCTCGGCGTTCACCGCCTGCACGTTGTTGCGCATCGACTGCAGCCGCGTCGACAGCTCGGCCAGGCGCAACGCCGTCGGCGGCACAGTGCCGGGTTTCTTGCGCGCCTCGGCCCGCACGAAGGCGCTGGCCCGTGCGGCCGCGTCGGTGGCGATGCCCAGCCACACCGACGACCACAGCAAATGGGAAAAAGGCACCATGGTCTGCGCCGACGAGTCAGCGAACGAGCCGGGAAGGATCTGTTCTTCCGGTCCCGCCGACGTCAGCTTGAAGCCGGGGCTGCACGTTCCGCGCATGCCCAGCGTGTCCCAGGCGGTGGTGCGCGCCAAATTGAAATCGCCCTTGCGCAACAGCACCAGCACCTGATCGCTGGCCGCCGCATCGGGGGCGCGCCGGCAGGTGACCAGCAGATCGTCGGCCTGTTCGCCGTAGGAAATGGTGGTGGCGTCCTTGTTCAGCTTGAAGCGGCCGCCCTCGCGCTCGACGGCGCAGACGCTGGAGCGGGTGTCGCCGCCCACGCCGACCTCCGACGTCACCGAGGCGATCAGAAGTTGTCGTTCGCACAGCTCCGACAGATAGCGACGGAAGAACGGCGACGACAGCCCGTGCCGCGCGATGCAAGCCACCTGGATATGGTGCATGGCCACCACCATCCCGGTCGACGAGCAGTGCTGGGCCAGGGCCATGCACATCGCGCCCAGCTCGGAGATGCCGTGGCCAAGGCCACCCAGTTCCTTGGGCACGAACGCGCCCAGAAGTTTTTCCCGTTTCAGCTCGTCGATGGCCTCGCGGGGAAAGCGCGCGTTGCGATCGACATCGTCGGCGTGGCGGGCGGCGATCTCGGCGCCGATACGCGCCGCCACGGGGCTGGGTGACCTGGAAGGATCTGTCACGCGGGGGTCCTCACTTTGATGAACGATGCAACAGTATCATCTTCCTCGATTATCCGCCTCAGCCGCGCGCGATCGTGGCGGACCCGCCGCCGCGGATGAACCGTTTGAGCGCGCGCAAGACGGGAAGCGGGATCTCGTGGCCACCGTCGAACGGCAGGAACGTGTGGTCGGCGCCGGCCGCCGCCAACTGCGTCGCCAGCGATTGCGCGGCCGCGAAGGACAGTTCGCGATCGGCGCGCCCGTGACTTTGAAACATCCGCAGGCCGCGAACGTTTTCCATTAATGAAGCCCACACGGCCGCCGTCACCCGCCCGCTGGACAGCAAGATCAATCCGGCCAGCGACGGGCGACTCTGCAGCACCAGGTCCAACGAAAGAATCGCCCCTTGCGAGAAACCGCCCAGAAACAGCGGCCGCCCCGGCCAGCGGGCCCGCACTTCGCCGACCAGCGCCGCCAGCGCGCGCCGGGCGGCGGGCAGACCGGGCGGATCTTCGTCGCCAAGGTCGCGGTCAACGCCGCCGGCGACGGCGGCATCGCGACGGGCCACATCGATCATCCACCAGGCTCGCCCGCGCAGACCGCGCGGTCGCAGATCGACCGGGCCCTCGGCGAACAGATACAGCGCTGGAACGCCCAGCGACGCGCCGAACGGCGACAGATCGTCGGCGACCATCGAGAACCCGTGCAGCAAGACCACCACCGGCGCGGCGGCCGACCACGGCCCCCGCGGATCGCCGCCGGCGTCGACCATGCGAACGTCCAGGCCGCCGAGGGTGGTGGTGGTGACGGGCACCCACCCAGTGTCGACCGAATCGGATTTAGCGTCCAAACTGAAATCGCCGAAGCCCCCATGACGAACGTCGGCCCATGAACAACGCTCCTGGCAACAGTGACACCGGCGCCGGCCCAGGCGAGCCAGCCGGGCTTGCCGACCACGCTCGGCCGACCACGCTTTTGCCCGGGCGCATTCCCGCGCTGGACGGCTTGCGCGGCGTGGCCATCCTTCTGGTCCTGTTGCACCAGTTCAACGTCCTTGATCCGCACGCCGGACTGACGGCACGCCTTCAGACGGCGATGGTCGAACCGGGCTGGATCGGCGTTCAACTTTTCTTCGTGCTGTCCGGCTTCCTGATCACCGGCATCTTGCTGGACGCCAAGGGCGCGCCGAATTTCTTTCGGAGGTTCTACCGGCGGCGCGTGCAGCGGATCTTTCCGCTTTATTACCTGGTGCTGGCGGCGACGTTCTTCCTGCTGCCGTGGGCGGCGCCGGCCATCGCCGCGCGCACCGGCGTCGGCCATCACCACCTCTGGTACTGGTTCTACCTGCAGAACTGGCCCGGGCTGGGCGGCGACGCCGATCTGCTGGGCCACACCTGGTCGCTGGCCGTCGAGGAGCAGTACTACCTGGTCTGGCCGTTGGCCGTCTGGGCGCTGAGCGAACGGCGCCTCGGCCGGCTGTGCTGGGGCGTGGCGGCGGGCGCGTTCCTGTTGCGGGTAGCGATGCGCGCGGCGAGCGTGGCGCCCGAGGTGGTGTATTCATTCACGCTGGCGCGCGCCGATGCGCTGGCCATGGGCGGGTTGGTGGCGCTGGCGTTGCGGCGGGCCGAGTGGCGCGCGGCCATCGAGCGGCGGCTGCCACGCGCCACCGCCTGGACGCTGGCCGCGCTGGCGCTGGCCAGCCGAATCTTCGCCCGCAAGCAACTGGTCACGCAGACCATCGGCTACTCCGTGCTGGCCTGGGCCGGCGCGCTGCTGATCGCCTGGGTGGTGCTGAATTCGTCGAGAAGCGCCGGCGGCCCGGCGACCGCCGTCGGACGGCGGCTGCGGCGCATGTTGGACTTCCCTGCGCTGCGCGCGATCGGGCGGGTCAGCTATGGCATGTACCTGTTTCACCAGCCGCTGCACCTTTTCGCCACCCGCGTCCTGCTGGCCGGACGCCTGAACGCTGATGGCACCACGCCTCGTCCGCTGGTCGCGGCGGCGTATCTGGTCACCGCCACTGCCGTGCTGTTCGCCCTGGCGCGGCTGTCGTGGATTTTTTTTGAAGGGCGATTCCTGGGGCCGTCGCCGCGGGAGGAGAATTGGAAGCGGCGCTTGGCGAAGGTTTAAGATGCGGCGGTGCCCCTCTCGCCGCTGCTTGCTTCGCTGCCCTTCACCCTCCTTGCGGCGCTGAGTGACGGCGCCGTCGCGCCAGCCGACATCGCCCAGGCCGAGGCCGGGGATGACTTCATCGCCGACGCGCGCCTGCTTTACCAGGTGGTGGCCTGCGCACCGCCGCCAGGCGCGCCGGCCCCGCCCGCGCCGTTGCCGGGCGCGCTGCCCGCCGCCGTCGCCGATCAACATTGCCGCCAGATGCGGCTTCTGGTCCAGCGCTGGCGCCACCGCTGGGTGGACAAAGCGGTGCCATTCCTGGCCGAGATCGTCCCGGCCGATTTGCCGACCGAGGTGGTGTATCCGTTCGGCGGCGGCGATCTGTTCACCGCGCTGGCCACCTTCCCGCGCGCCACCACCATCACCACGCTGTCACTGGAACCATCGGGCAACCCGCAGACCTTCGCTGGTGCCACACCCGAAGCGCAAGAACACGCCCTGGCCGTGTTCCGCGATCACGTCCGCCGCCTGTCCTTCGCCACCCACAGCAAGACCACCAACCTGCTGGAGTTCCGCCACGAGGTCCTGCCTGACCAACTGGCGTTCGCCCTGCTGGCGCTGGTGGCGTTCGATCTCGAACCCGTGCGCCTGCGTTTCTTCGACGTCGACGCCGACGGAACCTTGCACTACTTGACCCGCGAAGCGATCGCCGCCCGCAAGACGCGGCAGTTCGCCAACATGGAGCTTGGCTTTCGCCGCCGCGGCGACGCCGGCGCGCCGGTGCGCCTGCACCGACACCTGCAAGCCAACCTGGCCGATCAACCGCTTTCCCGCACGCCCGGGGTGATCGCGCATCTGGCCGCCAAAGGCCACGTCGCGGCGATGACCAAGGCGGCCAGTTATCTGCTGTGGTCGCCGTCCTTCACGCGCATCCGCAATTACCTGCTGGAACACGCCGACTGGATGATCAGCGATTCAACCGGCATCCCACCGCGTTTCGCCGCCGGCGCCGGCTTCGAGCAGCAGACCTTCGGACAGTTCACGGGCGCGTTCCTCAAGGCGGCGCCCGATCACGAGCAAGCGTTCGTTGACCTGTGGGCGGCCGAGCCGGCGCGCCCGCTTGGTTTTGGCTTCGGCTATCCCGACAAGGACGGCCACGATCATCTGCTGATCACCCGCCGCCAGGCCGCCCCTCCTTGACCAGGCGGCTGTCGCGCCGACAAGCCTTGCTGGCGCCGCTGGCTCTGACCTGGCGATCGCCGTCGACGGCGCACGCGGCCGGCGCTCGCGCGCAACGGCTGGTCGCGCCGGAAGGCGTGGTGCGGGTGTGGAAGCCATCACGCTATGACCCGGCGACGGCCGGCCTGCTCATCTATGTGCACGGTCTTTACACCGACGTCGATCGCGCGTGGAGCGAACACGATCTGCCGGCCCAGTTCGCCCGCAGCGGGCGCAACGCCCTGTTCATTGTCCCCGCCGCCCGTTCGGAAGCCACCGCGCCGACACCCTGGGGGCCGCTGCAGACGCTGATCGATCGGGTGGCGCGCGACGTCCCCGATGTGCCGACCGCCGGTCCGCTGGTGGTGGCCGGCCACAGCGGCGCGTACAAGCAGATCATTCTTTGGCTGGATCACCCGCGCTTGCACACGTTGTTGCTGCTGGACGCGCTTTACGGCGGCCAACCCGAGCTGCGCGCCTGGCTGGACGCCGCCCCCGAAAATCGCATCAGCCTGATCAGCCACGACACCATCCCCGCCGCCCGCGACTTCATCGCCGAGCTGCCGGCCGCCGTCTACCGCCGCCGCTGCCCCGATCATTTCCCTTCCCTCACCGAAGCCGAGCGCGCCGCCAAGGTGCTGTCGATGGACACCCGCACCGACCACTTCGGGATCATCACCGAAGGTCACATGCTGCCGCTGCTGTTGCGCTGGTCGTCGCTGCCGGCGCGGTAGACTGCGGCGATGATCACTGCCGCCGTTGACCAGGACCGGACGACGAAAACAAAATTACCTGCCCTGAGCGAGGTGACGGTCAGCATCCGCTCGGAGACGCGCCTCATCGCCACCGTGCGCCGGACGGCAGGCGGCGTCAGCGTGTCGGGCGACGGCGGCCCGTCGCTGACCTGCGCGAAGATGACCGGCGGCGCCGCCACCTGTCGCACCGGCGACGGCGCCGTGGTCGCCGAGATGAAGGTTGACGATCCGAGCGCAAGCGATCGCGTGCTGCGGTTGCTGGCGGCGGGCGGCGCCCTGCGCTGGAAGATTCACGTCCAGCCCGACAAGCTCGTTCTCAGCGACAAAGAGGACGGCGGCGATGCCTGGACCATCACCCGCAAGCCAGCCTCGCGCGCGCGGGTGATCGACGCCAAAGGGAAATCCGTCGGTGGGTTAAAGCCCGGCCCCAGCCGCTCGACGGTCACCGTCGAGACGGTCGACAACCACAAATACTTCACGGTCGAGGGCGCGCCGGGATCGATCATCGGGGCGCTGCTGCTGATCCCGCCGCTGGCGCAGGCCGATCGGCTGTTGTTGATGGCAGCGCTTTTCGCGCACGGGATTTAGTCCCGTTACGCGCGGTGCGAAGCCGCGCTAGTTTTCCTTGCGCGCTTTGCCCCGCGTCGCCACCGCCTGCCCGAAGACCGGCCGTTTGCGGGGAGCGCAGTCGGCAGCTTCGAAGTCGTCGGCGTCGAATTTTTGTTTCAGGCTGCCGCTGTCGCCGTCGGCCACCACTTCGACCTCCAGCGTGTGGCGGCCTTTTCGTTTCGGCGAGCAGTACGACAGCACGTAGTGGCTGGCGCCGGCGGCGTCCAGCTTCTTGCTGATCTCTCCGAAGCCGCGCCCCAGCTCTTTGGTTTGCGTCGAGACGAAGGAACCGGCGGTGGCCAGCGTCCCCAGCTCTTCGGCGCGCACGCGCTCGCCGACGCCGATCAGGTAGACGTTGACGCCGGATTTTTCGATCGCCGCCTGCACCTCGTGCGCGGTCACTTTGTGGGCCATGTCGCCGCGGTCGGTGAAGACCACCAGGTTCCCGAACGCGTGCGGCACCGAGGCGTTCATGCGGCGGTGGCGCAGCAGCTTCAACCCTTCGACGATGGCGCCGTTCAGATTCGACGACCGCGAGCGCGGCCGCAACCCGCGCAGGGCCTCCAGCGCGCCGTGCACGTCATTGCTCTCGAAGGTCAGCACGGGCAGCAGATCGGCGCCGCCGTCGAACGCGCTGACCGCCACCTCCTGCAGACGCGAAACCCGATCGGTCAGCCGCGCCACCGCGGTCACCAGCGCCGGCATGTCCTCCGAATCGGCGACCGGGCCCGTCATGTCCACCAGCACCAGCGTTGACTGCGACATGGCCACGCGCGGGTCCAGCAAGGCGCGTTTGGCCTTCTTGTCGGGCAAAAGCTTGCCGTCTTCGTAGACGCGAAAACTGTTCGCGCCGAGATCGGGGACCGGCTGGCCGCTCTGGTTGTCGACGGTGAAATAGACCGCCACGTTCCCCGACGGCTGCACCACGGCGTCCAATTTTTTCACCTGCAAGCTGCCGCCACAGCCGATCGCCGCCGCGCAGACAGCCAACAACACTCCGGCAAGAAAGCCCCCCCCGGGGCCGGTGGTGTCCATTCATGGCGGCGGATGCTATCGCAGACGAAAAGACGGTTGCCGGGAATACCTTTTCGGCGGCACCTTTTCTGACGCGCGTCGGCCCCCACATTGGGCTACCGCGGGCTGCCTGATCACTGCCAGGCGCTGACGTCGAGGTCGGCGAAGATCGGCGTGTCGCGCTCGCGCGCGCTGACCTCGGGTTCGTGCAGGGTGTTCGCGATCAGCGCGGCGTGCAGGGCCTGGAAGTTTTCGAAGTGGCGTTTGAACCGGCGCACGGCGTACGGCGCGGTGGTGCCGGTGGTGACGATGAACGCCCAGTCGCTGCTCTGCATGAGCAAAAGCTCGCGCCCCGCCTGTTGCAACGCCCGCTGCTGCAGACCGCCCGCCCGTGAGAACCGATGACAAAGAACCGTCATCTGGCGCTCGGCCCAGTGTTGATAGCGGTACATCCAGGCCACCTGACCGTTCAGCCAAACTTCGGCGGTGCCGTTCGCGCCCCAGGTCGAAGGGTTCGGACGCTGGCCCTGCAGGTGGCGGCCGTGGCGGGCCAGATATTCCGGTGGCGTGATCGCTTCCAGCTCCGGCTCGCGGGCCAGGCCCCGCAGCACCTCTTCGATAAAGAGCGGCCCTTCGTACCACCAGTGACCGAAAAGCTCGGCGTCGTACATCGCCACCACCAAAGGCGGGCGATCCATTTCCACCGCCAGATGGCGAAGCTGGTGCGTGCGGTTGAAGACAAAGTTGCGGGCGTGCTGGCGCGCGCGTTCCGCCGCCGCATCGGGGTCGTACAGATCTTTTTCGTGCAGCGCCACTCGCCCGGTCACGCGGTGGTACTTCATACCGACGCCGCGCCTGACGCCGTCAGCGTGCAGGTACGGCCGGATGTATTCGTAGGCCGCGTCCCAGCCGAGGTCGCGATAGAACTCGCGGTACAGCGGATCGCCCGGGTAACCGCTGTCGGCGCTCCACACCTGGCGGCCGGTCTCGTGGTCGCGGGCGAACGCCGCCGGACCGGTCGGCGTGCGCACGGGGGCGTGGATGCCGTGGCGCGGAGGGGGGCGACCCATCTCGAGGCCGTGCGCGTCGACGAAGAAAAATTCGATCCCTTCGTCAGCCAAGATCCCGTCGACGCCGTGGTCGAACCCGCACTCGGCCAGCCAGATGCCGCGCGGGCGGCGGCCGAAGGTGCGGGCGTAAGCCGCGGCGCCGGCGCGCACCTGGGCCCGCCGCGCCGGCGGCCCGCTCATGAGCGGCAAGAACCCGTGTGTGGCATTGCAGGCCAGGATTTCCAGGCGGCCGTCGTTCTGTAGTTCGCGGAAGGCGCCCAGCAGATCGCCGCCCCACCCGTCGACGAAACGCTCGACGCTGCGAAAGCGATCCTGATAGTGCTGCGCCAGCCGCCCGATGCGCGAATCCGGATGGTTGCCGCGCACCTCACTGTCAGCGAGATCGACGAGACGCGACAGGTGGCGCCGATAGCGGCCACGCAACAGCAAATCTTCCAGCATCGCCGCCAGCGGCGGCGTGATCGACATGGTGATGCTGAAGGGAACGCCTTCGTCACGCAGGCGAAAGAAAGCCTGCAACAGCGGGACGTAGGTTTCCGTGATCGCCTCGAACAACCAGTCTTCTTCCAGGAAATCGTCGTGCTCGGGGTGGCGCACGAACGGCAGGTGGGCGTGCAGGACCAGCGCGACGTACCCGCGGCTCACGATTCGCTCTCCAGCCCGGGCGGGCGTTCGGGTGCCCGCGAGGCGCCGACGTGATCGGCGCGCAACCCGCCGCGCCGGTATGGCCAGGGCGGCAGCCCGATGAAGATCTGCAGCGGCTCGGGGAAGATCGCCGCCCAGCGATCAGCGACGTGTGGACCGTCGACGGCGCCGTCGGCCAGCAGGCGATCCAACCACACCGGATTTTCTTGTCCCGGCGGCACCGGCGTGTCGCGCGGGGTGATCGCCAGGTTGGAGAGACGCACGTCGGTTCCGTCGCGCCGGCGCAAGGCCAGTCGGTAGGCGTGCTCGGGCTGCGCCGGCAGCCAGAAGTCGCCGATGGGCGGAAGATTGTGCGACAGCACGAAGGCGTGGCCGGTGGGCCGTTCCTCCAGAACCAGCGTCAGCGCTTGCGGCTCGTCGGTCTCCCAGTAGGTGTAAAGACAGCGCGGTCCCTGCACCATCAACTGCAACGCCAGCTGTTTCAGGCGCGCCGGCAGCGGGGCGCCGTAGTCGACGAACTGCGCTTGATCGTCCTCGGGCGCGGGCAACCCGCGCAAGCGCGGCGGCTGCGCCAGCACATCCTTGTAAAGCGCGTCGTACCCGTCGGCGCTGGTGGTCCACGACCAATCCTGGCGCATACCGGTGGCGCGCAGGGCGTCCCAGCGCCGCCGATCGCCGAACGCCGCCAGCGCGCGCCGGACCGCCCCGATGATGGCGGCCACGCTGGGCTCGTGGAAGCAAAAACCGGTCACGCCGTCGCTGACGGTGTCGCGCAGCCCGCCAATGGCGTGCACGATCGGCACCGCGCCATAGCGAAGGGCGTAAAGCTGCACCAACCCGCAGGGCTCGGTCCGCGACGGCACCAGCATCATGTCCACGCCGGCGTAAAGGCGCCGGGCCAACGCCGCGTCGAAGCGCACCACCGCGCGAACACGACCGGGGTGCTGCGCTTCCAGCGCCTGCAGCGCGCCCGCCAGCCGCCGCTCACCCGAGCCCAGCACGACCAGGTCCACGCCCAGGGCCAGCAGCGCCGGCGCGGCGGCGATCAAAAGATCGGCGCCCTTCGAATCGACCAGCCGCCCGATGAATCCCAGCAGCGGGCGCGGGCGGCCGGCCACCCCGGAAAAACCCAGCTCTTCGCGCACCGCCGTCTGACAGGCGGCGCGCCCGGCGGGATGATCGGCATCGAAAGACGCCGCCAACCTGGAATCGGCCGCCGGATCCCAGGCCACGGTGTCGATGCCGTTGACGATGCCGATCAGATCGGCGGCCCGATCGCGCAGCGGACCGTCAAGGCCGGTGCCGTGCTCGGGCGTGCGGATCTCTTCGGCGTAGGTGCGGCTGACGGTGGTGATTCGATCGGCCGACAAGATCGCCGCCTTCACGAAGTTCACCCCACCGAAATGTTCCAGCCACTGCGGGTGCCAAAATTCGCGCGGCAGCGCCAGCTCGTCCATCACCGCGCGTTCGGTGTGGCCCTGGTACTGCAAGTTGTGGATGGTGAAGATGGTGCGGACGTCGCGCCGCGCGGCCGGCCATTGCCCGGGCATCTTCACCAGCGCCGGCGTCAGCGCCGCGTGCCAGTCGTGACTATGAATCAGCGCCGGCGCCGGTTCCAGCGTGGCGGCCAGCTGCCGCGCCGCCAGCTGCCAGACGCCGTAGCGAAACGGATTGTCCGGATAGGCGTCGCCATCGAAGCCGTAGACGCCGCGCCTTTCGAACAGCGGGCATTCGACCAGATAGGTCGGCACGCCGGCGGGCGGATTCACTGCCTCGCGGATCGTCGCGCCGACGCGGCGGCGGCCGGCGCCCACCGCCAGATCGACGGTGAGGATGGGCGGCCCGACGGGAAATTTGCGCGCGTCGGCGTAAAGAGGCAGGCAGAGCCGCACGTCCCAGCCTTTGCTTCGCAGCACCGCGGGCAACGAACCGACCACGTCGCCCAGGCCCCCGGTGTGCGCCCAGGGCATCGCCTCGGCGGCCAACCACAGAATGATCGGCGCCGGTCCGGGCGCTTTTGCCGCCGGTGGCGTCGGTCCGCGCGTGACGGCGAAGGCGCTCCCGCTGGCGCCGCTCACGAAGCGGCGACCTCGGCGTTCGTCTGGTCGATCGAAAATCCCAATCGATGCGCCAACCGCAAGAGGCCGTCACCTTGGCCGCCTTCTTCGATCCGCTGCGCCACCAGCTCCTCGACGATGCGGCGCTCGGGCGCGTCGGCGGGCAGCGCGGCGGCGTCGTACAGATCGTCGGCCAGGGCCAGCGCCTCGGTGTCGAGGTTACCGCCCGGTCGCGACAGCAGATCGATCAGCAGGGCGGCGAACAGCCGACGGCGCGGCGGCGCTTGATCGGGTTCGCCGGCGTCCAGCGTGCGCGCCGCTTCGAAGATCTGGCGCAGGCTGCGCAGATCGCGGCCGCCCTCCAGCAACCACGGCAGCGCGGCGTGAAGCAACCCCTGGCGTTCGTCCGGTCCCAGATCGGCCAGGGTCAAAACTTGATCGCCGACCCGGCATTCAAAACGGCCGGCCCCGCGCAGGTGAGCGGCGAACGACGCCTCTTCCAGCGCCCCGGTTCGTTGTGCGATGACCTGCGCCTGCCCGACAAAGGACGGAACGCCCGGGGCGCCAGGCAGTGGCGCCATTCGCCCGGCGGTGATTGCCACGTCGAACCCGGCTGATGGCGCCGGCGCGGCCGCTGACAGCCTTTCTTGACCAGCCAACAGTTGTCCCAACGCCGCGGTGGCGATCGCCTGCGCCGGCGTCGCGCGCTGGCCCAGCACGCGGCGAAACACATCGGCGCCGGTCCCCTCTTCGGGACGGTTGCTCTGGCCTTGCTCCAGGATCGCCAGCACCTCGGCGGTCAGGGTCCGCGCCGCGGGCGCGCCGCGCACCTGCCCCAGCAGATCGATGGCGTGCGCGCCCAGACGAATGACCAGCGACGATTCCAACCCGGCGATGTCGTCGAAGAACCAGGCGCAGCTGGCGTACATCAAGATCGTCGCCCGCTGCAGCTCCAGCAGCAGCCGCGCGCGATCGCGAGCGTCGTCGCGTCCGTTCACCAGCGCCGGCGTTCCGAACGTCGCCAGCAAGCGATCGCGTTCGGGCCGGGCCGCATCCACCACCTCGCCGTAGGCGTCACGCGCGCCCCACGGATCAATCAGCAACTCGGCCGCGGCGTCTTCGTACCCGTCCGCCGCGGCTTCGCGGATGCGATCCAGCGCCGTGCGCAGCGGCCCCCGCCAGGCCTGGTTCCAGCCTTGCGCGCCGCTACCCATGTTGCAGCCGCAGTCGCGCTGCCAGCGGCCGAGACCATGCTGGCAGCTCCACGCCGTGCCCTCGCCGTCGGGACCTTCGCTGAGCTGCGCCTCCCAGGTCGGCGGGTGTTTGGCCAGATAAGCAGCGATGTTGGTGAACTCGATCTCCCGTCGCGGGCCTTCCACGAAACCAGCGAAGGCCAGCGCCAGGTCGGCGAATTTTTTGTGGTGGCCGAACAGCTCACCGTCGGAGGCGCACAGCACCAGCCGCTGGCCGCTGACCTTTGATCGCGCCGCCGAGGTCCGGACTTCGTCCAGGAACGTCTCGGCTCGACTGAACGCCTCGCCGAAGGCCACCGCGCGCGACAGCGGCCCGTCGAACACCGCCAGATCGATCGAGCGCCCCGAGCCATCCGGGTGCCGCCAGCGATAGGCGCGCCCCGTGTCCAGGGTCTGGCGATCGACGGCGGTCCATTTCCCGCCGCCGTCGCCCAGCGGCCGCACCGCTGCGATCTGTTCAGGCGCCAAGATGGTGAAGCGCAGGCCGAGATCGATCAACGTCTCCAGCGTGGCCGGCGAGACCGCCGTCTCGGGCAACCACAACCCCTCCGCCTCGCGCCCGAAGCGGCGGCGAAAATCCGCCAGGCCCCATAAAAGATGGGTCCGGCGATCGGCGGCGTTCAGCAGCGGAACGATCGGGTGGGCATAGGCCTGGGCCAGCGCGCCGCCGTGGCCCAGGCGGCGGCGCTGTTCGGCGTCGGCGGCCTGCAGACGGCCGTGCGTGCGCGGATCGATCCGCTCCATCCAGCGCACCAGCGTCGGGCCAAAGTTGTAAGACAGCCGCTCGTAGTTATTGACGATCGAGCGGATGTGCCCGCTGGCATCGTGGATGCGGGCGAAGGCGTTGGCCCGGTAGCACTCGGCGTTGATGCGGGAGTTCCAGTCGTGCGCGGGGGCGGCCGACGGTTCGCGCTGCAGGTCGTCCGTCCAGGGATTTTCCCGCGGCGGTTGATAAAAATGGCCGTGAACGACCAGGGCGATGGAAGAAGGCGCAGGCGACGTCACCGTTTTCGTCGAGCACCGTATCAGAAGACCCGCAAGGCCGTCAGCAGGCGGCGACGACGGAGGG
Source organism: Polyangia bacterium (assembly GCA_036268875.1). Lineage (GTDB taxonomy): Bacteria > Myxococcota_A > Polyangia > Fen-1088 > Fen-1088 > DATKEU01. The sequence goes on from DATATI010000001.1 coordinate 172,814, forward strand.
CGAGGATGTGTTACGGTGTTCGCGGGTGGCGAGGACGATGGCGATGGCGCCGGCGTCGATGCTGGCCGCGCGCGGCCGAGGGAGGGGCGATGATTGGTGAAGAACAAGACGACGAGATGATGTCACCGGCTGCAAAGCGGGTGGGTCCCGAAGACGTTCCGTCCGTCACCTTAGGGCGGACACGCTTCGAGGTGATCCACTGGGGCCGCGAGCGGGGACTGGGCCAAAGCGGCGGGTACATCGCCGCGTTCGACGCCGCCACCAACAAGGAGCGGTGGACGCTGAAGGTCTACGACCTCGCCTATGACCCGGACCTGGAAGAAGACGTGCAAGACGTTTTCATCGAAGGGCTGGCCCCGCGCGGCGAAGACAAGCTGGCGGTGCTCGACGAGAGGGGCCGGCGTTACATCGTCGACCCACGCCAACGCAGCGTCCGCCCGGAATGAACGCGCGGCGACCGACGATGGCCGTCGCGCTCGCCGTGATGGCGGCGGTGGCGGCCTGCGCCGCCCGCCCCGAAACACGCGCCCAGCCGAACCCGGCGCCGGCGATGGCGTCGAATCCGGCCGTCGCCGTCGCGGCCGCCAAGCCACCCGCGCCCGACGACACGGGAATGCCCGCCGCAAAACGGATCGGCCCGCCCGACGTTCCGTCGGTGCGCGTGGGCGAACTGGTCGTCGCGGTCCTGCCCTGGGGCAAGGCGCGCGGCCTGGGCCAAAACGGCGGCTACCTGACCGCCAGCGACGCCACCACCGGCAAAGAGCAGTGGGTGCAGAAGGTCTACGAGGTGGCCTACGACCCCAAGATGGAAGAGGACGTGCAGGACGTCTTCATCGAATCACTGATCGCCGGCCCTGCCCCATCAGAGGTCACCGTCAGCGACGAGCGCGGCGGGATCTATCGCGTCGATCTGACCACGCACCTGGTCCGCACCGTCAAGCCGCGGCCGACCGAACGCTGACGACGCGCCTCAGAAGTTCCGCGAGCGGGTCAAGAGCGTGTCGCGCGCCTTCTGCACCACCGTCACGCCGCCTTCGCTGACGGTGTGGCGAAGGGCATCGCGTGCCAGATCGTGCCCGATGTGATCGCCTTCGGACACGCGCACGTTCTTGTCGACGATGGCGCGCTGGATGCGGGCGCCGCGCCCGACGTACACGTTGTCGAAGAGGATCGATTCCTTCACCTCGGCGCCGGCATCGACGAACACATTGCGCCCCAGCACCGAATCCTTGACGAAGCCGCCGGCGATGATGCAGCCGCCCGAGATGATCGACTGCAGGGCGATGCCGCGCCGGTTCTCGTCGTCGAAGACCAGCTTGGCCGGGGGGTCGGGAAAGTTCGCGGTCTGGATCGGCCAGTCCCAGTTGTACAGGTTCAAGCTGGGCACGACGTTCTTCAGATCCATGGTCGCCTCGTAATAGGCGTCGATGGTCCCGACGTCGCGCCAGTAGGCGTTCTCCACCTCGTCGGAGACGCCGCGGATGCGGTTCAGACCAAAGTTGTAGGCGAAGACGCGCCCGGTGCGGACCATCGTCGGCAGGATGTCGCGCCCGAAATCGTGGTGCGATTCGCGGCTGGCGTCGGCGCGCAGCTCTTCCACCAACAGCCCGGGCTCGAACACGTAATTGCCCATCGAGGCCAGGCAGTGTTCCGGATCGCCGGGGATGGTGATGGGATCGCGCTCGGGCTTCTCTTGAAAGCCGATGATGCGGCCTTCGTCGTCGACCTGCACGATGCCGAACTGCGAAGCCTCGTCCTTGGAGACAGGCAAGCAGGCGACGGTGGCGACGGCCCGCTTTTGAAAATGAAAGTCCGTCATCTGGCGGACGTTCATCTTGTAGACGTGGTCGGCGCCGAAGACCAGCACCGCGTCGGCCCGGTATTCTTCGATGAGGTGCACGTTCTGGAACACCGAATCGGCGGTGCCGCGGTACCAGCTTTCGCCCATGCGCATCTGCGCCGGCACCACGGTGACGAATGAATCGAAGCCGCCGCGGCCCCAGGTCCGCTGCACGTGCTCGGCCAGCGACTGCGATTTGTACTGGGTGAGAACATAGACGGAACGGATGCCCGAATTCGCCATGTTCGACAGAACGAAGTCGATGATGCGATAGCGGCCCCCGAAGGGCACCGCCGGCTTGGCGCGATCAAGGGTGAGGGGAAAAAGGCGAGAGCCTTTGCCACCCGCCATGATGAGCACGATGAATCGTTGCTGTCCGTCCATTTGCGGCGCCAGAGTATACAGATGTTCCTACGTTTTTCCGCTCGGTCGCCGTCGACAAGCAGCTATAGTGTCGCGCCATGACCTCCGGGGAGAAGCTGAAGGGTCAGCTAACAGAGCTGTCGCGCAATCTTTGGTGGGCGTGGAATCCACAGATCATCAAGCTGTTCCGCGATCTGGAACCGGAGGTCTTCCGCACGTCGAATCACAGCCCGATCGCCGTGCTGTCCGGGTTTGCCCCCGAACGATTCGAGACCTTGGCCCGCGACGCGTCCTTGCGGGCGCGCGTGGACAGCGCCCACCGCGAGCTGCGCGATTACCTGGGCGCCACCCGCACCTGGGCGTCGATGAACGCGGGTCCCTTGCGCGTGCGGCCGGTGGCTTATCTTTCGGCCGAGTTCGGCATTCACGAATCGCTGCCCATCTACAGCGGCGGCCTGGGCGTGCTGGCCGGCGATCACCTGAAGAGCGCGTCGGACCTGGGCCTGCCGCTGGTGGCAGTCGGACTTTTTTATCGCGAGTCGTATTTTCGCCAGCGCCTGGATCGTGAGGGCCAGCAGCACGCCGAGTACATCCGCTCGCCCGCTGAGCTCCTGCCGGCCGTACCGGCGCGCACGCCCGGCGGCGAGCCGATCATCGTCGAGGTCCCGCTGTCGGCACGCGAGACGTTGCGGGCGCAGGTGTGGGAAATTCACGTCGGCCGCAACCGCCTGCTGCTGCTGGACACCGACATGGACGGCAACACCGACGAGAACCGCCAGCTGGCGGCGCGGCTTTACTTCGGCGATCAGCGGGTGCGCATCCGGCAAGAGCTGCTGCTGGGCGTGGGCGGCATCCGCGCCCTGCGCGCCGCCGGCATCCAGTGGGGCGGCCTGCACTTGAACGAAGGCCACAGCGCCTTCGCCACCCTCGAGTACGCCCGGCTGCGCATGGAAGTGACCGGCGCCGATTTTCGCACCTGCGCCCAGGACGTTGCCCAGAGCACCGTCTTCACCACGCACACCCCGGTCGACGCCGGTCATGACCGCTTCCCGCCCGAGCTGGTTGACGATCACCTGGAGCCGCTGCGCCGCTCGCTGGGCCTGTCCCAACAAGAATTCCTGGGCCTTGGCCGCATCCGCCCCGAGGACCACCGCGAGGCGCTGTGCATGACCGTGCTGGCGTTCAAGATGTCGCGCTATGCGAACGGCGTGTCGGCCCTGCACGGGCGCATCACCCGCAAGTCGTGGCAGGTGCTGTGGCCGCATCGCCGCGAGGACGAAGTTCCGGTCGGGCACATCACCAACGGCGTTCACGTGCGGACCTGGCTGGCGCCGGCGATGCAAGATCTCTACACGCGCCACATCGGCAACGACTGGCGCAATCACCTCAGCGATCCGGCGATGTGGGCGCGCATCGACAGCGTACACGACGCCGAGCTGTGGGAGACCCACCGCGTGCTGAAGGCGGCGCTGGTTCATTTCGTTCGCCGCAAGGTCACCGAGCAGCGCCAGCGCGCGGGCTTCCCCGCCGACGTGGTGGCCGCCGCCGGCACCGCGCTGGATCCGGAAGCGCTGACCATCGGCTTCGCCCGCCGGTTCGCCACCTACAAACGCGCGAATCTGATCTTCTCCGACTTCGAACGCATCAAGAAGCTGCTGACCGACAGCAAGCGGCCGGTGCAGCTGGTCTTCTCGGGCAAGGCGCACCCGGCGGATCGGCCCGGGCAAGATGTGCTGCGCCAGGTGCACGAAGCCACGTTCACGCCGGAGCTGCGTGAGCGGGTGATCTTCATCGAAGATTACGACATCAACGTCGGCCGCCACCTGGTTCAAGGCGTTGACGTGTGGCTGAACAACCCGCGCCGCCCGCAAGAGGCCAGCGGCACCAGCGGACAGAAGGTGCTGCTGAACGGCGGGTTGAACTTCTCGGTGCTGGATGGCTGGTGGGCCGAGGCCTACGACGGCCTCAACGGCTTCGCCATTGGCGACGGCATCACCCACGTCTCGGTCGACGAACAAGATCGGCGCGACGCCCAGTCGCTGTACGAGACGCTGGAGAAAGAGGTCATCCCGCTTTACTACGACCGCGACGACCAGGGCGTCCCGCGCGGCTGGGTCGAACGGATGAAGCGCACCATCCGTACGCTGGGCTGGCGCTTCAACACCGACCGCATGGTCATCGACTACGCCAATCGCTGCTACCTCCCCGCCGCCGGCGCGGAGAGCTGCGCGATGCCCCGCTAGGCGCTCATCGCTCGCTCCGCTCGCTACGTGGGAGGGCTGGGCCCTCCCGCTCCTCCCACGAGCCCACCCGTGCTCCGCAAGGTGAGCCGGCCGGGCAAAGCCCGGCCTCCTGGCGGAAATAGCGGCGTTTTTCGAAGCAGATACGGACGCGCGTCAGATTGGCGGCGCGTCAGTGGCGTTTGGCGCGTCGGGCTTCTGACGCGAAAAATTGCGGTTTTTCTCGGTGAAGATGCGCGCATCGGCTTAAAGCTGCGGGGGCGCGCGCCGATGTCCCGATCATGGTCGGGCGCCGGTTTCTCACGGAAGGCTTGCGAGTAGTCACGCTGCTGACGGGGCTGGCAGCGGCGCTGTCGCCCTCCGACGTGGCGGCGCAGCTCCCGATGGCGGGCAGCGATCCGGATGTCGCGCCGCTTCCGCTGGAGGGCGACGGCGATCGCGCGTTCGATCCGCGCCTGCTGACGGCGAACGAGATGATGTCGCTGTCGATCAAGTATTCCTTCGACATCGAAAACTCTGTGGCGAAGGTCGAGACGATACGCAAGAACGCCTCGCTGGAACGCGATGGCATCAAGGTGGCCTGCCTGGATCGGCTGCTGCCGGAGATGCGGATGATTCGCGACACGCTGGGCGATCGCTTTCGCTCGATCGCTCACCGCACCGACGAATTCCTGGCCCGCGCCGACTTCCTGGTGATCTCGCCGGGCTGGCAGCGCGTGCGCGAGCTGCGCGCCGAATCGGAAGCGTGCATCGGCGAAGCGCTGGATTCGTCCAGCGTCAGCTCGAACGCCAACGAGATTCCGTCCGGGCCCGTCAACGAAGGGATCACCGATCCGCCGGTTCGCCCGGTGATCGTCGATCGCCCGGCGGAGGCCAGCGTCTACCGCTGATCCGACGCGGTCGACGCCGGTACGTCGCGATGGCGTTCGGCACCGAGTGATCGCCGGGGCCGCTTCGGCTAGGCTGCGACGCCGTGCCGTATCGCCCTTGCGCTGACTTCGTGCTGCGTGCGCCGCTGTTGCCGGTGACCGCCGCAGCCGACGCCACCCGGCGCTTGTGCGCGCACCCGCTGGGCGAGCTGGCCATCGCGCTCGGCAGCCCCGCTCTGGCTGCGCGCCTTGGCACCCCGGCGGCGGCACGCGCCCTCGATCGCTATGCCCGCCGAGCGGCGTTTCGCTGCACACCGCACGGACTTTGGTCGGGCGTGATGATGGGGCGCATGGCCGCCGCCACGCGCGTCACCACCGGCCGACTGCCCCGCGCGCACCTGACGCTGTCCTGGGGATCAGCGGCGGCGCTGGCCCGCGCGCTGCTGGAGGATACCGCTCACCGCCAGGGCGTGCGGCTGCGCCAGTCGCCGTCGCTGGTGCGCGACGGCGACAGCGTTCGGTGGCTGGCCATGGGCGACGGCGGCGCGGAGGATCGCCAGGCCGTCTGCGACCCCAGATTGGCGCGGCTTTTGGACACCACCAGCGATTGGGCGCCGTGGGCGACGGTGCGCGCGGTGGTCAATGGCGACGACAGCGACGGAGCCGACGCGGACACCGACGACTTCTTGTTGTTGCTGCTCGACGACGGTTTGCTGCTGGACGATCTGACGCCGCCGCTGCTGGGACCGCCGCCGCTCGACTGGCTGCGCGAGCGGTTGTCGACGATCGATTCGGCGGATGAGATCGCCCAAGCGCTGGCAGTGCTTGAAACGCAGCTGCGCGCCAGCGACGCGCCCGCCGCTGAAACAACCCGACGGGGGTGCCCGGGCGCAGCCGGCGTTGATTCACCTTTGCGTTCATCCCTTCACGCGGTGCTGGTTCATCAGCCTTCGCGGCCGCCGACGCTGGCACGCGCCGCGGTCGAGCGGGCCGCCGCACTGGCGCCACTTCTTTTTCGCTTGCAAGAAGCCCTGGCTGCGCCGGCCAGCGAACGCCTGGCCCAAAACGACGTCGCCGAGGCGCTGAGCAGCGTGGTCGAAAGCTTCGGCGCCGGGGCGCTGGACGCGAGCGCCCTGGCCCGCGGCGACTATGGCGTGTCGTTCGGCGATGACGCCGACAGCGACGGCGCGCCGGCCGATGTCGAGCCACCGCGGCCGTTGCTGACATTTCTGCTGGACGCCATCGTGCCGGCGCTGGCATCTCGACGCGCCACCGTCGAGTTATCTTCGCGCGAGTTAGCCGCCGTGCTGGGCGACGAAGGCCCCGCGCCACCACCAACCGCCGAGCTGTTCTTGAGCCCGTGCCGCGTGCCGCGCGGCGCGCATCCGGGGACCGGCTGGCTGCTGGGGCTGCACGCGCCCGCCGGCGCCAGCTGGGGACGCTTCGCGCACGCGCTGGCACCGGCGTTGCCCGCGGCGCTGCGCGCGCTCGACGCCGCCGAGCGCACGGCGTTTCCCGATCAGCAAACCCTGGACGTGGCGTTCGCTCCGTCGCCAGCGCTGGCCGATCTGTGCGCGCACTCGCCGGTGCGCGACTGCGCCCTCGCCCTGACCAGCTGGCCAGCGGCGCCGACCGCCGCGATAACACCGGCGGGACTGGCTTTGTGCGCCGATCCAGCGGCGGCGGTTCCCCTGTCGCTGCGCCAGCGCGAATCGCGCACGACGGTGGTGCCGGCGCCGCTCGGCCGGGTGCGATCGACCACTGCACCGGCCGGCCTTTGGCGGCTCCTGGTCGGATGGAGTTTGTTCCGACAGCACGCGCCCTGGGCGCTGGCCCTGGGTCCGCTGGCCGATCTGGCGCGGCTGCCGCGCATCTGCCTGGACGGCTTCGTGATCAACCCGGCCAGCTGGCGGGTACCGGCGGCGGTCGCTGACGGGACAGGTTCAGCGGCGCGGCGCGCGCTTGGCCGTTGGCGACGCCAGGCCGGCCTTCCCCGCGTGGTCCAGGTCGGCGCCGAGGACGAGCTGCTGCCGGTCGATCTGACCCGTGCGACCGCCGCCGACGATCTGCGCGGCACCGATCGGGTCTGGGAGATCTGGCCGCCGCTCGACGCGGTCGTTGACGACGACGGCCGGCGCATCGAGGCGGTGATCGCCCTCGCCGATCAGCCGGACAGCGACGACGAACGCCGCGCGCGCGCGGCCGACGCGCGCCTTGCCCGCGCGATGGGCGAGGTGCCGCCACCACGGCAGCGACCGGCGGCGGACGGATGGATCACGTTCAAGTTGTTCGGCGTGCCGGCGCACCAGGACCGCCTGCTCGGCGCTGCCGTGGCGCCCGCCGTCGCCGCGGCGCTGGCCGCCGCCGAGATCGACGCCTGGTTTTTCCTGCGCTACCGCGAGACGCCCGGACCGCGGCCCCACCTGCGCGTGCGCGTCCACGCCGCACCGGCCGGTCAAGCGCGTTTCGCTGCGCGCCTTGAATCGGCGCTTGGTCCGCTGCGTGACGACGGTGCGCTGGTCGCCGTCGAGACCGCACCCTATTTCCCCGAAGGCGCGCGTCTTGGTGACGCGAACGCGGTGACCGCCGCCCACCAGATCTATCAATCGGACAGCGAGCTCGTGACCACGCTGCTGGAAGGTCTCGCCGACCAGCACGATGACCAGCACAGCGATCAGCACGGCGAGCACGACCTGCTGGCAGACTTGATCCGCAGCTTCGATGCGCTGGCCGCCGGCTGCGGTCTGGACGCCAGCGCCCGCTGGAGGCTGGCCATCGATCGCCGCCGCGCCGTGGCCGCCACCATCACCACCACGCGTGCCGAGGTCGACGCTGAATTTCGCCTTCGCTCACGCGGCCTGCGCGCCGTCCTCGCCGCCGACGACGCGGACGCCTCGGCCGGCGCAAGCACGCCATTCGCCCTCCACCGGCGCCGCATCGCCGACGCCGTGTCGCCGCTGTCGCTCGACGCCCGTGGGGCGCTGCTGCCGACGTTGCTTCACCTGGCCGCCGTCCGCCTGCTTGGCCCCGACCGCCACGCCGAAGCGCGCGCCATCATCTTTTGGGAACGCACGCGCGAAGGCCTGGCCCGCGCCCGCTGACGAATGGCTCAACCGGCCGGGCAGAACGTGATGTTCAGCTGCGTACCGCCGGTGCAGCTGTGGAATCCGCTCTCGTTGGTCTTGCCGTAGTCGTCGTAGGGAAACGCATAGATGCCGGGACAGACGCCGTGCACCCATTTGGCGTACGTGTTGAACGGTTCGTTCTTGTAGTAAAGCGAGATGTCGCCGTTGTCCGGATCCTCCAGCATTCCCCGGTTGAGGGCCGCGCACCACTTCGGGCTTTGGCTGAAGAACGCGCCCGAACAGCCAAACACCTGCGGCGTGGTCGAACCGGCGGCGCCGGCGCACAGTGGGTATTTCTGCGCGTCCTGCGCGCACTGGGCGATCTTGGGGTCGACCATGTGGCAATAGGCGTTGGCCTGATTGGTGGGATCGGCGCAGAAGTTCCCTGCCGAAAGACACCGCTTGCCGGACAGCAATCCGTCGGGGCAACCGGCCAGCACCTGTGATTCGGGGACATAACAGCCGACCTGTTTGCAGTCGTCGCCGGTGCCGAAGGCCAGCATCTCCATCGGCAGCGCCAGCCAGTCGACGTACGTGATGTTGTAGTTGATGACCTTCTTGAGCTCGCCCAGATCAAGCTTCTTCTCCAGCGTCATCTCGACCTTGTCGGCAAGATCTTTGAGCGGCGCGTCCAGGTACGCCGTCACGCGCGCCGATGGCCAGGCCTCGGGCGCCACGTAATCCTGGGTGGCGCCGGTCTTCAGCTGAACGGCGTCGGGCATCAACACGGCGCCGGTTCCCTCGCCGTGGATCCACAGATCGAACGGACAGCCGTTGGCCACGTGGATCAGGATTCCGGGCGCGTCCGTTGGACGATCGACCATGTAGACGTCCATCGCATCCTGACCCGCGACGGTGACGTCCACCGGTGCGGTGTCGCCCTCCCCCTCGTCGATGCTGGCCTGATCGCGCCCGCCGTCGCTGCCGCCCTCGCCGGTCGGCGCGCCGCCACCGCCGCCGCCGGTCGCACCGGCGTCCTTGCTGGGACCGATGCTGCCACCGCTGCCGCATCCGACCAGGCAAATCCACAGGCTGAACGTGGGCCAATTTCTTAACTTCGGGGCCATGTGCGCCGCCATCATACTGCAGCGAAAGGGTTCGACGGTTCCCGGGTTTGGGCGCTGCGCGCCGCCGACGGCCCCTCCGTCGATCGGACGCTGACCCGCGCGGCTGAAAGCCACCGCGGTTTCGCCGCGCCAGGCTGGACGTTGATTGTGATTCCGCTCTTTTCAGGGAAGAATGGGGGCTTGTTTTGCCCCCTATGACGTGAAGTGGTGAGGAAGGGAAGCGTCCAACGCACCCTGTCGGCTGTCGGGTCGTCCTGCGCGGAGACGCCGGCCTGGCAGACCGAAAAGGAACTGGTGCAACAGTGCGTCGCCGGCGATCAAAGCGCCTGGCGGGCGCTATACGATCGCCACTACGGCGACGTCGATCGCCTGGTGTCGGCGCTGGGCATCACCGATTCGGAAGGCGACGACCTCTGCCAGGAAATTTTCCTGCTGATTTATCGCAGCCTGCCCAGCTTTCGCGGCGAAGCTCAGCTGGGCAGCTGGATCTACCGGCTGGCCACGCGCGAGGCGATCCGCTTCGCCAAGCGCCGCCGCCTGCGCAAGAAGCTGGCGGAGATTTTTGTTCGTGAGCGCAAACCACGTTTGCCGCCGGACTGGGCCGAGACGGAGGCCGGCCGGCGGCATTACCTAGAACAAGTCTTGTCGCTGCTGTCCCCCGAGCGGCGATTGGTCCTGGTGCTATCCGAAATCGAAGGCCTTCCGGTGAGCGAGATCGCCCGCATCGCTGACTGTGCAGAGAACACGGTCTGGACACGGTTGCATCGCGCCCGCCTGGACCTGGCCAAGATGGCGGAAGGGGGCGTCCCATGAAAGAACCGCGTTGGCTGGAGGACAGTGAAAAGGCCGCGCACCAGGTGCTGCGACGGTCGTTGGACGAAACGCCGCACTGGGTGCACTCAGAGGTGCGGCAGCGGCGCCTGTGGACCCGGGTCGCCGATGCCGCCAACAGCGTGCGGGCCACGCGCCGCGCTTTCCGCACGGGCGCGCTGGCGGCGTCGGCGTTGACCGTGCTGTTCGTCGGCGCGCTGGAGCTCGGCCGCTGGCAGTTCGGCAATGACGACGCCCCGACGACGACCGCGGGGGTGGCGGTGGCAACGCCGCGGCCGCCCGCGGTGGTGCCGAGTGGCGACGAAGGGACGTCGACGCCGCCGGCGCCCGCCACGGCCAGCGCGCCGCAACCCAGTGAGGTGATCGAGACCAGCGCCAACGAGCGCCGCATTCGCGACCTGCGCCAGAGCGCGCGAGCGGAGATCCAGCCGTCGTCCGTGCTGGCGCTGGACGACCTCGGCCGCCCGTCGGTGCGCAAGGGCCAGGTGCGGTTTCAGGTCGCGCACCAACCACCGGGGCAGCGTTTCTCCGTACGCTTCGGCGGTTACGTCGCCGTCGTGGTCGGCACCCGTTTCGTGGTCAACGTTCACGACGCCAAGCTGGCCTTGTCGGTCGAAGAAGGCACGGTCGAGATCTGGCGCGGCGACGCGCGCGTGGCCCGCGTGACCCGCGGCCAGTCGTGGTCCAGCGGCGAGCCTGGCGTGGTCGAGACGCTGGTGCGGGCCCGCCCGCACGCCGCCATCGCGACGGAACCGGCGCTGGCCGCCGCCCGCGCCGAGACCGATCCCCACCGCGCGCTGGGCTTGTACAATGTGTTGGCTCAGGGCAAAGGTCCCTGCGCCGAGAACGCCCTTTACGAAATGGCCGCTATCTATCAGGACAAGCTTGGCCAGCCGCGCGACGCCCTGGCCACCTGGCAGCGCTATCGCGCGCGTTTCCCCAGCGGCTTGCTGCGCATCGAGGCCGATCTGTCCATCGTCGATACGCTGGCCAGCCTGGGCGACAACCGCGGGGCTCTGTCGGAAGCCAGCGCCTTCCTCAGACGCTATCCGCAGACGGAACGCCGAGGCGAAGTGGCACGCGTGGCCGGCGATCTGGCGCGCGCCCACGGCGACTGCCGCGCGGCGGTGGATTTCTATTCTCTGGTGCTGGCCAGCCAACCGGACGCGTCCGACGCCGATGACGCCGCCTTCGGACGCGCCGACTGCCTTCACACCCAGGGCGCAGCGACCGCCAGCGAAGCGTTGCGCGGCTACCTCAGCCAGCACCCCCGCGGCCGTCACAGCGGCGAGGCCCGTCGCCTGGCCGCGGAGTTCTAGCCCGGTTCTAACAATGATCGGCGCGGCGCCGGCGCCGGCGCATCATCGCCAGGCCCAGCAGCCCTAGCTCGACCAAAGTTGCCGTCGCCACCATCGGTCGACCGCCGCCCACGTTGCAGCCGCCGGTCTCATCCAGGTGATTGGTCGGCGTGGGCGTCGTCGTCGGCGAGCCGACAATTCCACCGTCCGACGACGTGACCGGCGTGGTGGTGGGCGGCTTGGTCCCGGGCGGCACGCAGTATCCCTCGACGCAGACCTTGCCGCCGTCGCAAAGGTTGTCGCCATTATCGATGACGCCGTCGCAGTCGTCGTCGAAGGCGTTGCACTGTTCAGGACGCGGTTTGCCCGGCGTGCAGACAACCTCGGCGCCACAGCCGTCGGCGGCGCGTCGGCACCAGCCCGTGCCGCAGTACGTGCGCGCGCCCTCGTCGATCATGCCGTTGCAGTTGTCGTCCTTGAAATTGCACAGCTCGGGCGCGCTCGGATAGACCGTGGGGTCGTTGTCGTTGCAATCCATGTTGCCCGCGCCATATCCCTTGCTCACGCCGCAGGCCATGATGAACATCGAGCCGGCTCCGTATCCGTCGCCGTCGTTGTCCGTGTAGTACTTGTCGATGGGCAGGCCTTCGTCGATCATTCCGTTGCAGTTGTCGTCCTTGCCGTTGCAGATCTCCATCGCCCCGGGATGGATCTTGTCGTTGTAGTCATTGCAGTCGGTGTTGTTGTCCGAAAAGTACATCGGCTTGGCGCAGTCGCGGATGGCCGGGAAGGCCATCGACCCGTAGCCGTCGTTGTCGCCGTCGTCGTAATAATTGTTGCCGTCGCAGCCGTACGTCAACGCCAGGTACGCGTGCCCGTCGCCGTCGCCGTTGCTGGTGCCGTCGCCGTTGGCCGAGAGAACCCAGACGTCGAAGGTGACGCCGCCGGGCGTGGTGGGCGCGGTCCAGTTCACGTGGAAGGTGATGGAGCTGCCAGTCCCGCGCTTGGGCGTCGAATGCGTGATGCCGTCGCCGTTCATCTTCGTACCCTCGCCGGCGATCACCGCCAGGGTGCCCTTGCCGTTGGTGTAAAGGTACATGCCCGCCGCCGGCCCGTTGACCGCTGGGATGGTCACTGTGATGGTGATGGTGGCGCCCAGCGCCGCCGAGGCCACGCCCGCGTCCAGCGTCGGCGTGGTCTCCTTGCCGCCGCGGTGGCAGCCCACGCAGCCCTGCGCGCCGATGCCGTCCTGCTTGGCCCACGCCGGCGAGGCGACCAGCGAAGCGAGCACCACCAGCGCCGCCGACAGGCCCGGCGCGCGCGCGCCAGCGAAAATACCGCCAGTGGATCGCGTCGGAAGCGTCGAACCGTGCTGCACGCTTACGGACCTCCTCGGCCAGTGTAGGGAGAAGTGGGGCCTTGGCAACCCATTTCTACAGACCGGCACTAGGCACAACCTGTTGAGACGGGCGCGGCGGACCCTACTGTTCCCGAATGTTGCTAGGGACTTTGCTCCTGGACTCCTGAGGTCGGGCGACCGCAGGAAGATCCCAAAAGGCAGCCGTTATTCTAGCAGCGAGGCGAATGCGCCAGCGAGATGAATTTTTCCAGGCGGGCGCCGATGGGTTCCTGAGGGGCAGCGGGCACAATGCGAAAGCTTTATCTACTGCGACATGGCGAGACCGAATTCAGCCGGCGAGACCGGTTCTGCGGCGACATTGACGCCGCCCTGACCGCCGAGGGCGAGGCGATGGCCGACGCCTTCGCCGCAGCGCACGCGCAGATCCCCTGGCGAGCCATCATCACCAGCACCCGCCGTCGCACCATGCAGACGGCCAGTCCGATCACCGTCGCTGCCGCAATCGCCCCCAGCGTCGACGGGCGTCTGGACGAAATTTTCTACGGCGACTGGCAGGGCAAGTCCAAGCAAGAGGTGGCCGCGCGCGACGTTCATCGTTACCGGCTGTGGCTGGAAAATCCGTCGCTGGGCGTCCCGGGTGGCGAATCGGTGGCGGCGGTGGCGGATCGGGCAGCAGCCCTGGTGACTGAACTCAGCGAACGGGTGGACGACGGCAACCTGTTGCTGGTCGGGCACAAGACGGTGCTGCGCACGTTGATCTGCCGGCTGACCGGCCTCGACCTGCGCCACTACCGCAAGATCCCACAGCCGGTCGGCGGCCTCACCGAGATCGATCTCGGGCCCGAGGTACGAATTCGCCGCCTGGCCGACGTCAGCTATTTGCCGCCGCACCTGCAGGCCCTGGCGCAGGCCACGACGGTCGTGCCACCGACCACGCCCGAATTGCAGGCAATCACCGGCGGTCAGTCGCGCGCTGCCTAGCGGTCGAACCACAGACGGGTCGCCACCTCGTCGGCGAACAACAAACCTTGCGGCGTCAGCGTCAGGCGGGCGTCGTCGACGCGAAGCCAGCCGGCGGTGACGCATCCTTGGACGGCCCACACGCGCCCGTCGAGCGGATCGCGCCCGTATCGGGCGGCGTGGGCCGCGCGGTCGACACCTTCGGTGGTGCGCAGCCGCAGCCACAGCGCCTCGTTTTCCAGATCGCTTCGGCTGCGCCGTTCGACGTGAACCGGACGCGGGCTGCCGCCGCCCCCCTTGGCCGACGCCAGGTACGTCGCCGTGGCCCGCGGGTTGGCGAAGCGCCAGCCGCTGCCGTTGGCCAGCGGTCGAAACGACGACGCCGAAGCGCCCACGCCCAGATACGGCGCGCCCGCCCAGTAAAGCCCGTTGTGGCGCGCCCGGCGTCCAGGCCGCGCGTAGCTGGAGATCTCGTACTGATCGATCCCGGCGGCGCTCAGCGCCGCCCGTGCCCACTCGAACATTGCCGCCGTCGCTTCGTCGTCGGGGCGAGGCAGGCGGCCGGCGCGGGCCAGAGAACCGAACGGCGTTCCGCGCTCGATGGTCAAGGCGTAGGCCGAGACGTGCTCGGGTCGCAGAGCCAGCGCCGCGTCGACGGCGCGCTTCCAGTCGTCCTCGGTTTGCCCCGGCACGCCAAACATCAGATCGATCGAAAGATTGTCGAACCCCGCCGCGCGCGCCGCCGCCACCGCCGCCGGACCGGCCGCCGCGTCGTGATTGCGACCGAGCGCCCGCAGCAAACGATCGTCAAGCGCCTGCAACCCCAGCGAGAGGCGATTGACCCCGGCGACGCGCAGAGCCCCCAGCGCAGCGGCGTCGATCTCGCCCGGATTGGCCTCGACGGTGATCTCCAGCGCCGCCGCATCCGGATCGCCGAAGGCCGCCCGCACCGCCGCCACCACCCGCCCCAGCGCCGATGGCCGCCACAGCCCGGGCGTGCCGCCGCCGAAATAGATCGACACCAGCGCCGCCGCGTCGGCGAACCAGGCGCGCCGGGCGGCGATCTCCGCCACCACCGCGTCGGCATAAGCGTCGTGGGGAACTTCGGCGGCCACCTCGACGGCGAAATCGCAGTACGGACAGCGCACGCCGCAGTACGGGAAGTGAACGTACACGCCCAGCGGCAGGCCGGGCAGAAGGGCGCCGTGGCCGACGTCGGCGATGGCGCCCGGGGCGGACAGCGTGGCGTCGACCGTCGACGATCCGCTTCGGCCGCCGGCAGCGATCATTTCGCCGGTGCGGGTGCCGCCGCCGGGGCGGGCGGCGCCGGCATCTTCTTCACGTATTCGGCGCACAGGCGCAGCCGGCGGCGGGTCAGCTCGCGCCCGAGGCCAGCCAGCGTTTCAAACAGCGGCGGCGTGGCCTTCTTCGCCGTCGCCGCCAGGCGCAGGAGCATGAACAATTCTTTCGTCGACCAGTTGTTCTGCTGGCAGAACGCGCGGGTGAACGCCTCCAGACCGGCCGGCGTGACGTCGCGCTGGGTGTCCAGGCCCTCGCAGAACAAAAGCAGCGCGTCCGCGATCTGCTTGGGCGGGCGTTCCTTGATCGCCAGCTCTTTCATCACCGGCGTGTAGTCGAGGTCGCCCGAAAAGAAAAAATCGGTCAGCGGAAAAAATTCGTCCAGGCGCTGCATGCGCTCGCGCACCAGCGGTACCAGCGCGCGCAAGCGATCATCGGCCAGCCGCCACAGGTGCAGGCGCCGCACGATCTCCCCGTCGTCGAGGGCGCGCAGGTAATCCGCGTTCATCGCCGACAGCTTGACCAGATCGAACACCGGCCCGCCCAGGCTGACCCGATCAAACGAAAACGCCGCCACCATCTCGTCCAGAGTGAACTTTTCGCGGTCGCCGGCGATCGACCAGCCCATCGTTCCGAGATAGTTCAGCAGGGCCTCCGGCAGAAAGCCGGCGTCGCGGTAGTAGTCCAGCGATACAGGGTTCTTGCGCTTGGAGATCTTCGACTTGTCCGGGTTGCGCAAAAGCGGCATGTGCACCCACTCGGGCGCCTGCCAGCCGAACGCCCGGTAAAGCTGGGCGTGCTTGGGCGTCGACGACAGCCATTCTTCGGCGCGAATGACGTGGGTGATCTCCATCAGGTGATCGTCGACGACGTTGGCCAGGTGGTAGGTCGGAAAGCCGTCGGTCTTGAGCAGGATCTGGTCGTCGATCTGGGCGTTCTCGAACTTCACTTCGCCGCGCAGGCGATCGACGAAGACGGTCTCGCCGGTGCGGGGCATGGCCATGCGCACGACGAACGGCTCGCCGGCGGCGACGCGCGCATCCGCCTCGGCGCGCGGACGGCCACGGCACAGGCCATCGTAGCCGACGAACAAACCCTGTCGGCGCTGCTCGTGGCGAACCGCTTCCAGACGTTCGGCGGTGCAAAAGCAACGATAGGCGGCGCCGCTTTCCATCAGGACGGCCACTTCGCGCTGGTAGATCGGCAGACGCTCGGACTGGCGATAGGGACCGTGCGGGCCGCCGATGTCCGGCCCTTCGTTCCAGCCAAGACCAACCCAGTGCAGCGCGCGCAGGATGGCCGCCTCCGACTCGGGCGTCGAGCGCGCACGGTCGGTGTCCTCGATGCGCAGCAAGAACTTGCCGCCGTGTTTCTTGGCGAAGGCGTAGTTGAAAAGCGCGATGTACGCCGTCCCCACGTGCGGATCGCCGGTGGGCGACGGCGCGATGCGCACGCGAACGGGACGATCACCGGCAGCGGGAGGACCGAATGCAGACATGCGCCCGCTTCATAACATACGGCGCTCGCCGGCGGCATGGCCTGCCCGGGGATCAACCCGAAAGCAAAGTAAGTTCGACGGGCGCTGTCGCGTCGCTATTCCTTGGTCGGCGTCCAGGCGGTCTGCGCCAGGTCGCCTTCTTCGAAGCCAAAATAGATCGCCATCTGCTTGCGCATGAACGCCGCGGCCGCCTTGTCGGTCAGATCCAGCCGGTACGTGTTGACGTACTTGACCGAATCCTTCAGCCACATCTGCCAGGCCTCCATCGAGATCTCGTCATAGATCCGCTGGCCCAGCTCGTCGTTGAACGGCTTGAAGGGCATGCCCGGCAGCTCTTTCCCCAACTTTCGACAATTCACCATGCGCGCCACGCGAATCCTCCAGGCGCATTCCGTAGCTCGCGCAAGCGGCGCCGTCAAGGATCGCCGCGGCCGCGGCGTTTTTTGTTGACCGCGCAAGCGGCGGCCCCTATAGGCTGTCCGCATGCTGGTGTCCGGGGCGAAGGCCCGGGACAAAAAGGGAACCCGGTGAGAATCCGGGGCTGCCCCGCAGCGGTAAGCGAAAACAAAACCCATCACATGCACTGGCCGCAGTTCGGGCTGGGAAGCGATGGGCGGTAGGAAAACGGCGTAAAAGCCGAAGCGTTCGCAAGTCCGAAGACCTGCCAGCACCGACGCCGGGGAGAAATCCGGCGCCGATTTTCGACCCAGGCCCCGAGGGGGGCGGTGAGGTCCGTGCCGGCATTTTGCGTTCTTGCCCGTCTCGGTCCCGACCCGCTTTCTCTCGCGGCCAGTGAGCCTCGGCAGAAAGACGTGACCAGGGGATCGATGGTGAAACGGACGGCGGCGGCCCCACAGGCCATCAACGCGACGGCAGCGACGCCGAGGCGCAAAGCGCGCCCGGTGCTCTCGCGGTGGGTGGCCTTGGTCGCCGGTCTGTCGCTGGCGCTGTGGTGGTCGCGGGCGGCGCGCGCCGCAACCGGCGATTCGTCCCGGGCAACGGACGGCGCGGCGCCCGCAGCGCCGCCGGTGCCGCCAGCGACATCTGCCCCGCCTTCGTATGAAACCGTGGTGACCGCACCGCCCACCCCGCCCAGCGCCAGCGCCGCCGATGCCACCGCCGCCACGTCGGTCATCACCTCGGATCGGACGCCGCGCGCGGGAGAATCGCTGCCGCAGCTGCTGTCGGAATTGCCGGGCCTGGCGGTCACGCGCCTGGGCGGCCTGGGCGCCAGCGCCTTCCTGTCCATTCGCGGTTCGACCTGGGAGCAGGTGCGCATCTACGTCGACGGTGTGCCGCTGAACCTGGCTGCCGGTGGGCAGATCGATCTCGCCAGCATCGCCACCGGTTCGATCGAACGCATCGAGATCTACCGCGCCATGAGCCCGATCAGCGTCGGCACCTCCGCGCTGGGCGGCATCGTGTCCATCACCACGCGCCAGCCGCGCGTCACCGGCGGTGAGGCCAACGCCGGCGTCGGGGCCTTCGGCACGCGCTTCGCCAGCGTCGGCGGCGCGCTGGCCGACGGACCGGTGCGGCTTTACGCCGCGCTTCACTGGATGGGCGTGCGCGGCGACTTCGCCTATGACTGGGACAACGGCACGCGCAACAACCCCACCGACGATCAGATCCGCACCCGGCAAAACAACCAGCTGTGGCAAGGCGACGCCGAGGCGCGCGCCGCCGTGGCCCTTTCGACAAAGCGCGAGCTGCAGCTTTCGCTGGCCGGCGTCGATCGCCAGCAAGGCCTGCCCGGGTTCGGCATCAACCTGGCTACCGACGCCAACCTCACCACCCGACGCGGGACCGTCTCGCTCGGGTACACCGGGCGCGACGATCTGGGGCCGGGCGGTCGCCTGCACGCCCAGGTGTACACGCTCCTCACCGAAGAACGCTTCGTCGATCGGTTGTCCCAGCTTTCGTTCAAGCCGTCCGACACGCGCGATCTCACCACCACCGTCGGCGCCACCGTCCATGGCGCGCGCGCGGTGACCTCGTGGCTGAAATTGGCCGCCATCATCGACGGTCGCGACGAACAGTTCGCGCCCCACGATCGCAGCGCCGGGGTGGAGACCGCCGGCGACGCGGCGACGCGCCTGTTCGGTTCGGCCGGCATCGAAGCCGACACCTGGTGGCAGCGGCTGGGCTTGGGGGTCATCCCGTCGCTGCGCGGCGAGCTTGGGCGCGACGTGCACACCGGCCGCACCGCCTTCGACGACTTCATCCCCGCCAGCGCGCCCATCACCTACGCGCAGGCGCTGGGCCGAGTGGGATTTCTGCAGCGGCCGACGGAGGCGCTGTCGTTGAAAGCCAACGTCGGCCGTTACGCGCGCCAGCCCAGCTTTCTCGAACTGTTCGGCAACAGCGGCTTCATTCAGGGCGAGCCCACGCTCAAGCCCGAGACCGCCATCAACGGCGACCTCGGCGCGTCCGTCCGCCGGGAAAATTCCCTGGGTGCGCTGTCCATCGACGGCGCCCTGTTCGGCGCCGCCGTCGACGATCTGATCCAGTTCCAGCAAAACGCTTACGGCCGCTCGCACCCGGCGAACGTCGGCCACGCCCGCATCCTGGGCGTCGAGCTGTCCGCCGACGGCCGCCTGGGCCGCCATGCCCGCCTGGTCGGTCAAGTCACCTACTGCGACGCCCGCGACACCAGCGACAACACCAGCAGCCGCGGCCGCCAGCTGCCGCTGCGCCCCCGTTTTCGCGCCTACGCCCGCCCCGAGCTGCGCGCCATCGACGCCGGCGCCTTGCGCGCCGGGATCTACGCCGACGCCGACGTCACCAGCGGCAACTACCTGGACGCCGCCAATCAGGTCGCCGTGCCGTCGCGTTTGCTGGTCGGCGCCGGCGCCTCGCTGGAATGGCCGGCCGCCGGCCTGCGCCTGACCGCCAGCCTGCAAAACCTCACCAACTCGTTCATCAGCGACGTGACCGGCTTCCCGCTGCCCGGCCGCGCCCTTTACCTCAGCCTCGCGGGAGAGACCAGCCACCCAGAAGAAAGGACCCGTCCATGAATCGCCGTTCTGCCTTTTTCTTTTTCACCACCACCTACGTGCTGGCCGCGTGTTCCAGCAATGACAACTCATCCACCTCGGCCGTGATGGTCGGTGGCGCCACCGGAATCGCCGTGGTCAACAGCGACTACAACAATTCGACCAACGTTTCTTTGTTCGATCCGGCCACCGGCAAGCTGACCTTCGACAACTGCCTCAACTCGGGATCGATGCCGGCGGGCCTTTCGTTGACCCTGTCCGGCGACGTGGTGCTGCCATCGGCGGCCCAGCCCGGGCACGAGCTGCTGCTGATCGATCGCACCACCGCCGCCCTCACCTATCTGGATCCGACCACCTGCACGGTGAAACGCCAGTTCAGCGTCGGCACCGGTTTCCCGTCGGACCCGCACGACGTGGTGGCGCTGTCGGACAGCAAGGCGTACGTCACCCGCTACAAGCCGAACCCCGCGCCCACCGACGATCCGAACGACTTTGACGACGGCGACGACCTTCTGATCATCAATCCCGCCACCGGCGCGGTCAGCGGCCGCATCGCCTTGACCCCGTTCGCCGGTCAGGTCAACGGCACCGCGGTGAAGGCCCGTCCGGGCATCGCCAAGCTGATCAGCGGCAAGGTGTATGTCGCCCTGGACAACCTCAGCGTCGACTACATGACGACGGCGGACGGCCGCATCTTGGTCGTCGATCCCGCCACTGATACGGTCAGCGGAATGATCGATCTGCCGGGCCTGAAAAACTGCAGCGGGCTTTCGGCCCTGCCCGACGGTCAGACGCTGGTGGTGACCTGCGTGGGCGACTTCAACGATCCGATGCAGATCCAGGGCTCGGCCGTGGTGGCCGTCGATCTGTCGGCCACGCCGCCGGCGATCAAGACCATGCTGGCCGCGTCGGCCTTCGGCGACATGCCGCAGCCTCTGTCGGCTGACTCGGGCGGCGCGCTGTCCGCCACCACCGGGCTGGTGGTGTCGCTGGGCACCATCATGAAGACGCCGCCCGATCGCCTGTGGGCGTATGACGCCGCCAACACCGCCACGCCGGTGATGGACGCCACCGACGCCTTCGTCTACGGCGCGCTGCTGACCGATCCCGAACACAAGCAGGCCTTCATGACCGACGCCACCAGCGACAAGCCGCGGGTACAGATCATCGACGTCAGCGGCGCCCCGGCGGTGAAGGCGTCGTTTGATCCCAACCCCAGCGTGGGCCTGCCGCCGCGCGCCCTCGGTTGGTATTGATGCGCGACCGTGCGACGGCGAATCCGTTCGTCGTGTGCGCGGTGCTGGCGCTCTTGACGCTGGCGTTGTTCGCGGCGGCGCTGGCGCTGGGACACGGCGATCTTTCGGACGGATCGTTGCGGGCCACGCTGCTGCGCTTGCGCCTGCTGCGCACCAGCGGCGCGTTCGTGGCCGGCGCGGCGCTGGCCACGGCCGGGGTGATGGTGCAGGCGCTGTTCCGCAACCCGCTGGCCGATCCGTCGATCTTGGGCGCCGGCGCCGGCGCCAGCCTGGGCGGTCAAGCGGTGCTGGTGATCGTCGCGCTGGCCGGCGCGGCGCCCTGGCTGGACGGCGGGGTGGCCGGTTTGACCGCCGAGGTGCTGCTGCCCGTCGGTTGCGTGCTGGGCGCGCTGGCGGCGATGGGCGTCCTGCTGCTGGCGGCGCGGGCGCGGGCCAGCTTTCTGGTCGTGCTGCTGACCGGGTTCGTGCTGTCATCGGTGTGCATCAGCCTGGGCGCGCTGCTGACCAGCCTGGCGCAGGAATCCTACGAGCTTGGTCGCGCCGTGCTGTCGTTCACGCTGGGCAGTGTCGGGGGCGTCGGGATGCCGCGCCTGTTGCTGGCGGGGCCGCTGGCGGCGGTCGGCATCGGCGCGGCCTGGTCGTGGGGACGTTCGCTGGATCTGCTGCTTTCGGGCGAGGAGGAAGCGGCCAGCCTGGGCGTCCCGGTGCCGATGGTGCGCGGCTGGTGCGTGTTGTGGGTGGCGTTTCTGACCGCGGCGGCGGTGGCCATCGGCGGCAACGTCGCGTTCGTCGGCTTGGTCGCGCCGCACGCGCTGCGCCCGTTCGTCGGCGTGGCCACGCGGCGCCTGGTGCCGACGGCGGCCATCGCCGGCGGGGCGTTCGTCGTGCTGTGCGATCTGGTGGCGCGAACCGTCCCGGCGCGGGGCGAGCTGCCGCTGGGCGTGGTCAGCGGTCTGGTGGGCGCGCCGCTGTTCATCATCATGCTGCGGCAAGGCGCGCGGCGAGGTCGCCTTGGCTGACGACGCGCCGACAGCGGTGATCGAAGCGCGCGGCCTGGGCGTGCGCCTCGACGGCCGCGCCATCTTGGAAGGGATCGATCTCGAAGCGCGTTCGCGGGAGATCCTGGCCATCTTGGGACCGAACGGCGCCGGCAAGAGCACGCTGCTGCGCGCCCTTTGCGGTCTGGTGCGCGCCGACGGCGAGGTGCGTGTCCAGGGAACGTCGCTGCGCGCGCTCACCCTGGCCGAACGCGCGCGCCTCATCGGGTACGTGCCGCAGCAGTCGAATCTGGACGCGCCGCTCCTGGTACGCGAGGTGGTGGGCCAAGCTCGTTACGCGCACGACGGCTGGTGGGGCACGATGTCCGCCGCCGATCGGCAGGCGGTCGACGAGGCGATGGCGTCCGTCGACGTCGCGCAGCTCGCCGAGGCACGGTTTACAAAAATTTCACACGGCGAACAGCGACGGGTCTTGCTGGCCCGGGCCCTGGCCACCAGCGCGCCGGCCATCTTGCTCGATGAACCGACGGCAGGCCTCGACGTGGCCCACGTGCTGGGTTTGTTCGAGACCTTGCAGGCGGTGGCAGCGGGCGGGCGGGCAGTGGTGGTGGTGTTGCACCAACTGGACGAGGCGCGGCGCTGGGCTCAGCGCGCCCTCCTGCTCTGCGAGGGTCGTTGCCTGGCCGCCGGCGCGCCGCACGACGTGGTGGCGGCGGAGCCGATCCGGCGCGCCTACGGCGTCGACGTCATCGAGGGCGGCGGCCTCGGCTACCGGCGGACCAGCTGATGACCGGCGCGCGGGTGTCGTGGTTGAACGGAGGTGCGGCGCTGCTGGCGCTGGCAACGTCGATCGGCGCCGCCGCGCTGGCCGGCCATCGGACGGCGACGACGGCAACGACCACAGCAACGCCGGCGAAAACTACAACGACGACCGGCGGCGCGGAAAATCCCGCCACCGTCACCGACGCCAGCGGCCGACGCACGACGGTGCGGCCATTCCGTCGCATCGCCGCCGGCAGCACGGTGGCCGATCGCTTGCTGCTGGATCTCGCCGAGCCCCAGCGCATCGTCGCCCTCACCGAGTTCGGCCAGCGCCATTCGCTGGCCGGCTACCGCTACGGCGATCGGCCCCTCATCAAGAGCCTGGACGACACCGAATCGCTGCTGGCGCTGAAAGCCGATCTTTTGCTGGTGAACAACTATGGCGATCAGGCCCGCGTGGCCCGCCTGCGCGAATCGGGGCTGGCGGTGTTCGATCTCGGCGAGATGCGCGGGATAGCCACCCTGCTGCCGAACATCCGGGCGGTGGCGGCACTGCTCGGCGATTCGTCCCGCGGCGCCGCCTACGAACGCGCCCTGCTCCGGCGCCTGGACAGCGTGGCCGCTCCGCTGCTGGGCAAAAAACGCCGCCGGGCCATGTACGTCAGCATCTACGGCGATCGCCTTTTCGGCGGCACCAGCGGCACGAACTACCACGACATCCTCGCCTTCGCCGGCCTCGACGACGTCGCCGCCACCGCGCGGTTTCAAGGTTGGCCGCAGTACGGCGCCGAGGAGCTGCTGGCGCTGGATCCGCCGCTCATCGTCACCAAGCCGGGCATGCGACGCCTGCTCTGTGCGCAACCGGAGCTCGATCGCTTGCGCGCCTGCGTCGCCGCCGACGGCTTCGTGGAAATCGCCGGCGCGCTGCTGGACGATCCTGGCCCCGCCATGCTCGACGCAGCCGAAGCGGTTTTCGCCGCCGCCTATCCCGGCGTCAACCAGGCCGCGCGGCCCTGAATTCTGACAGACAGCAGAAAAACGACGGCTTGTTTCTACGACTGTCGTCGAAGATCGTCTTTCGACAGTCGTCGTAATTTTTTCGCATGTTTTGCGGCGCTTCTGAATTGACAGGCCGGTTGTTTCAGCGCTTTTTAGGGACCTGCCAATGAACGGCCGCCGTGATTTTTGGACCGCTGGCCGATGTGCTGTCGCGCTGTTCTTGTTGCTGCTCGGAAGCGGCCCGGCGGCCCGCGCCGTTGATCCGGGCGACGACGGGCCACCGCCGAAACCGGCCAGCAGCACGCCACCGCGAACCGCCTCGGCGCCAGCGACGGAGTCGGAACCAGCATCGCCGCCGGCGTATCAATCGATCGTCACCGCCTCGATGCCGCTGCACGGATCAGCGCTGCCGTGGGATCGCGTGCCGGCCAACGTCCAGACTGCCAGCGGCGCGGAGATCGCCCGCAACCACGAGCCGGCGCTGTCCGACTTTCTCAACACCAGCCTCGGCAGCGTTCACCTCAATGACGTGCAGGGCAATCCGCTGCAGCCCGATCTGCAATTTCGTGGCTTCACCGCCTCGCCGATCCTGGGCGTGCAGCAAGGGCTGTCGGTCTACGTCGACGGGATGCGGGCCAACGAAGCCTTCGGCGACACCGTGAACTGGGATCTGTTTCCCAGCGCGGCGATAGGTTCGATCAATCTCATGCCCGGATCGAACCCGGTCTTCGGCCTGAACACGCTGGGCGGTGCGCTGTCCATCGAGACGAAGACCGGATTTTCCTCGCCCAGCGCAGCCGCTCATCTGTCCGCCGGAAGTTTTGGACGGCGGCGCCTGGAATTCCAGCAGGGCGACAACGCCGGCCGTTTCGGTTACTTCGCGGCCGGGTCGCTGTTCCAAGAAGACGGCTGGCGCGAATTTTCTCCCAGCGAAGCGAAGAGCGTCTTCGGCGATCTGATGTACGCCGGCGAAAAAACCAAGGCCAACCTCAGCCTGTTCGGCGCCGACACCGCGCTGTACGGAAACTCGGTGACGCCGGTCGGGCTGTTGGCCACCGATCGCCGGGCCATCTTCACCTACCCAGACATCACGCAAAACCATCTCTTCGCCGCCATCCTGCGCGGCGATCGCCTGCTGTCGCCGTCGGTGCATCTTTCGGCGCTGGCCTTCTATCGACGCAACCACACCGCCACCGTCAACGGCGACCAGGCCGACTTCCCGCGCTGCGCCGACGATCAGGGACGTGACGCGGTCTGCGCGACCAACGACGACGGCACGGTGGCACCGATCAAAGATCGCGCCGGCAACACCGTGCCCTACGACGCCACCAATCCCTACGACGGCGCCGAGAATCAGACCGACACCCGCCAGCAAAGCTACGGCGTCAGCGCGCAGCTGGCCGTCGAAACCCCGCTCGGCGATCGCGAGAATCACTTCTTCGCCGGCGTCAGCGCCCATCAAGCGCGCATCCACTTTCAATCCCAGTCGGTGCTGGCCCGGCGCACCCCCGATCGCGGCGTGTTGACCGCCGGCATCGTGGACGGCGACGAGGATGTGGCGGTGGACTCGACGGTCAGCAACCTGGGTGTCTATCTCAGCGACACCGTCGCGCTGGCTTCGCATCTTTTTCTCACCATCGCCGGTCGATACAACGTGTCGACGCTGGTCTTGACCGATCGACTGGGCGACGCGCTGAGCGGCGATCACCGGTTTCAGCGCCCGAATCCGTCGGTGGGCGCCAGTTACCAGCCGTGGGCGGCGCTGGGCGCCTACGTCAGTTACAACGAATCAGCGCGCACGCCGACCGCGCTCGAGTTGACGTGCGCCAGCCCCGATGCGCCCTGCCGGCTGCCGAACGCCTTCGTCACCGACCCGCCGCTCAGCCAGGTGGTGGTCCGCACTGTCGAGGGCGGCGTGCGCGGCCGGATGGTACGCGCGCGGAGCGCGATCGAATACGACGCCGGCCTCTTCCGCACGGTCAACAGCGACGACATCCTGTTCGTCAGCGACGGACCGCTGACCAACCAGGGTTACTTCAAGAACGTGGGCCTGACCCGCCGGCAAGGGATCGAGGTCGGCCTCAAAGCCCACTACCGCGCCGCGGGCCGCGAGGTGCGCGTCGAGGGCAGCGTCCACTACACCCTGCTGGACGCCACGTTTCGCACGGCGTTTCTGGCCAACAGCCCCAACAACCCGCTGGCCGAGATGGGCGAAATCTCCGTGCAGCCGGGCAGCCGGTTGCCCGGCATGCCTCGCCACATTGTCAAAGGAACGGTGGGCCTGGTGCTCGCCGATCGCTGGCAATTGGCCGTGGACGTGCTGGGCACGTCGGGGATCTTCTATCGCGGAGACGAGGCCAATCTACTGGGACAGATCCCTGGCTATGTCATCGCCAACGTGCGGGCCAGCGTCGACGTGGTCACGGCGGTGTCGATCTTCGTGAAGGTCAGCAACCTCACCGACGCGCACTATGCCACCTTCGGCGCGCTGGGTTCACCGTCGGAGGTGCTGGGGCCGACCTTCAGCGACCCGCGGTTTCAAACGCCGGGGGCGCCGCGCGCCGCTTGGGTCGGGCTGGACCTTCGCTACTGAACCAACGAAGGTCCGGTCCGCCGCGCGCTCAGTTGTTCATCGCCCCGGCGGTGATCCACGAGCGAACCCGGGCAATCAGCGCCGGACTCAAGGCCGGACGGTTGCGCGGCATGCGCTCGGCCGTCGATTTGTTCTCCAAACGCTGCACCAGCTCGGAGGTGTCGGGCTTGCCAACCTGGACCTTGGTCTTCAGCGTCGTGTAGGCCATCGCCTTGGTCGACATGTTCACGCCGTCCGACGTCGTCGGGTTGTGGCACCCGGTCCCGGCGCAGCTGGACGCCGACTGCATCACCGACATGCTGAAGATAGAGGTCCAAAGCTCGGTGAACGTGGCCGGCCCGCCCGCTTCGCCGCCCGTGTCGGCCGAGGAACCGGTGTCCTTGGCGCCCGTGTCCATGCCCGCGTCGATCACTGTCGAACCGCCGCTGCCTGTGCTGCCGCCCGAGCCGTTGGCGCCGCCGGTGGCTGCGGCACCGCCGCTCCCACTGCCGCCGCTGCCCGTGCTGCCGCCCGAGCCGTTGGCGCCCCCCGAAGCGTTGCTGGCGCCGCCGCTGCCGGAGTGGCCGCCGCTGCCATCAGCGGGCCCGCTTTCAGAAGCGCTGCAGCCAGCAAGAATGACGGCTCCGCCGACGAGTAAGGACACGGCCAAGGTTCCAATGAGACCACGGACATTTCGCATCGAACGAGCTCCTTCCATCCAGATGCAGCCAGCGACCCGCAGTCGGCGCCGAGACTTTCACCCCTCCGGCCGGCCTGAACCTTTAACTTCGAGACTACTGGTGTGTCTGGTGGCTACCTTCAACCAAATCCGATCGTGCTGTCAAAGCCCAACCTATATTACAATACAAATAAGTATTCTGTCTTACAAAAGACTGCCCGGGTTCGTGTTTTAAGAAACACTTGTAAATGGGTATTTGAACCCTGGTCCATCGGCCGTTTACGATCCGGGCAGCGGGATGAACTCGACCTCGTCGCCGGGGACAGCGGGGAATCGGCGCTGCCGCCAATCATCTTTGGCGCGGGCGATCCGTTCGGCGCGGCTGGAGACGAAGTTCCACTCGATGTGGCGCGGACCGTCCAGCGCCGCGCCGCCGAGCAGTGCCAAGCGCGCGCCGGCAGGTGCCTCGGCGCTGACCAGCTGATCGGGTTTGAAGATGGCCAGCTCGCCCGCCTGCAACATTACCCCATCGGTCTGGACAGCACCGTCGATCACGTACAGGGCGCGTTCGGCGTGTTCGTCGGGGAGCCTCAGCGCGGCGCCCTTCGCCAGCTGCGCGTCGACGTAGAACAGAGGCGACAGCACCCGCACCGGCGACGACTGACCGTAGGCGTGCCCAGCGATCAGGCGCAGCTTGACGCCCTCGCCTTCCAGGGTCGGCAAGGTGGCGACGGGATGGTGAGCGAACGAAGGCGCGTCTTCTTCCTGCGCCGTCGGCAGCGCCACCCACAGTTGCAGCCCATGCAGCCGTGGTCCGCGGGCGCGCGCGGCGTCGTCGCTGCGTTCGCTGTGGACGATGCCGCGGCCGGCGGTCATCCAGTTGACGTCGCCGGGAGTGATCACCTGTCGCGATCCCAGGCTGTCGCGATGGATGATCTCGCCTTCCAGCAGATACGTCACGGTGCAAAGGCCGATGTGCGGGTGTGGGCGCACGTCCAGACCATGACCGGGCGGAAGCTGCAGCGGCCCGAAGTGATCGAAGAAGATGAACGGCCCCACGGTTCGCCGGGCGGCCACCGGCAGCGAGCGCCGCACCTGAAATCCGTCACCCAGCTCGCGCAGCCGCGCACGAACCACCAGATCGATCATCTCCGAGCCCATGAGGATCTCTAGCTGAAAAAAGCCTCGACGGCGGCCTGATCATTCCTTTCCATGGCCGCCTCGATCTTCAGGCTGTCCTGATCGCGGTAGATGCTGGCCACCGCCGCGATCCTTCCGCCCGAGCGATAACCGACCAGGCAATCCTTGCCGCTGATGCTGCCGACGACGTGGATTGTTTCCCAGCCTTCCGCGTGGCCGACGTAAGCGATCGGCACGTCGTAGTGCTGGCTCCAGAAGAACGGGACGTCGCGGAACGGTTGCCGGCGGCCGAGGATGTTGCGGGCGGCGGCCTGGCCCTGCCGTTCGGCGACCACCCAGTGCTCGACGCGAATGGCCTGGCCGCTCCGCGCGTCGGGCCAGCGGGCGATGTCGCCGGCGGCGAAAACGCCGGGCGCGCTGGTGGCCAGGAACTCATTGACCACCACGCCGCGATCCAGACGCAGTCCGGCTTGCTCGGCCAGCGCCACCGCCGGGCGCACGCCCACGCCGGTGACCACCAGATCGCAAAGCAGCGACGAGCCGTCGTCCAGTGTCACGGCGCCATCGCTGATGGCCTGCACGCCGTGCTTGAGATGAAAGCGCACGCCGTGTTCCTCGTGCAGCGCACGCACGAAATCACCCAGCGCCGGTCCCAGCACTCGTTCCAGCGGCCGCGCCTCCGGCCCCACCACATCGACCTCCAGGCCACGGGTGCGCAACGCCGCGGCGGTCTCGAGGCCGATGAAGCTGGCTCCGATCACCACCGCCCGCCGCGCTGACTGCGCCTTGGCGATGATGCGCCGGCTGTCGGCCAGCGAACGCAAAGTGAAGACCTGACCCGTGTCGGCGCCCGGGATCGCCAGCTTCACCGGATCGGCGCCGGTGGCCAGCAACAGCGCGCCGTATGAACGGGTGCTGCCGTCGGACAGCGTGAGGGTCTTGCGCTCGGTGTGCAGCGCGGTCACCCGCACGCCCAGCAGCAGTTCGATCTGCTGGCTGCGATAGAAATCGGGATCGCGCAGCGGGATCCATTCTTCGGGCGCGGTGCCGGCCAGATAGTCTTTCGACAAGTTCGGGCGATCGGTGGGCAGCGTGTCCTCGGCGCCGATCATGGTCACCGGGCCGCCATACCCTGCACAGCGCAGCGTCTCGGCGGCGGCGTTGCCGGCCGCGCCGGCGCCGACGATCACCACGCTTTCCGGCACCGCGCCAGCGGGCGACGAGACCAGGCGCGCCGGCGCCGGGCCCTTCACCACCACCCGTGTTCCCTGGCGTTCCACCTGCCAGCAAGGCAGCGCCTTCAACGCCGGGGCACCGATCGCCTCGCCGGTGCGCAGATCGAAACGCGCGTGGTGCCACGGGCAATGAACCGCGGTGCCCACCACCAGTCCCTCGGCCAGCGGGCCGCCGTAGTGCGAACAGGTGGCGCCCACCGCGCAGATCTCGTCGCCGCGTCGAAACAACAGCGCCGCTTCGCCGTGCGCGTGGCCCAGAAGGACGCCGCCTTCGGGAACATTTTCCGCCTCGACACCGACTGTGAGATCCGGACCTTGCAATGAACCCGCGCTGCCGCCCATGGTCGCTCCTGGCTGAGGTTGGTCCTCGACCAGTCGTGGTCTACCGAACCGGCGAGCGCGCGGCAAGCTTGACAGGATCGCGCGGGCGGGGAAAAAACCAGGCCGCGTCCCATGATGAAACGTCGACCGAAGATCGTTCGCCCGCCCGGCGCCAACTACCAGATCCACATCGTGGGCGACGAGCGCACCGTGCTGCGCGATTTTTACCACGCGCTGCTGCGCCTGCCCTGGTGGTTCGCGCTGGCCAGCATCGCCACCATCTTTCTTGTGGCCAACACGCTGTTCGCGGTGGCGTTCCTGCTGACCGGCGGGGTGGCGCACGCGGTGCCCGGATCGTTCGCCGATGCTTTTTTCTTCAGTGCGCAA
The DNA here is from genome assembly GCA_036268875.1 of Polyangia bacterium. Taxonomy (GTDB): domain Bacteria; phylum Myxococcota_A; class Polyangia; order Fen-1088; family Fen-1088; genus DATKEU01. The sequence goes on from DATATI010000001.1 coordinate 202,909, forward strand.
ACCATGGGCACCATCGGCTACGGCGCCTTGTATCCGGAATCGCGCGCCGCCAACGTCCTGGTGGTGATCGAGACCATCGTCGGCTTGACGTTGACCGCTCTGGCCACCGGGTTGGTGTTCGCCAAGTTCTCGCGCTCGACGGCACGCATGCTCTTCAGCCGCGAGGTGGTGATCTCGCCGATGGACGGCGTGCCCACGCTGACGTTGCGGGTGGGCAATCAGCGCGGCAACCAGATCGTCGACGCGCACATCAAGGTGGCCTTCTCCCGCACCGAACGCACCGCCGAGGGGCACACCTTCTATCGCACGCTGGATGTGAAGCTGGCGCGCGATCATCTGCTGACACTGTCGCGCTCGTGGAGCTTGATGCACCGGATCGACGCCGACAGCCCATTTCATTGCCAGTCGCCGGAGAGCCTGGCCGCGCAAGAGGTCGAGCTGCAGGTGATGATCACCGGCACCGACGACATCACCATGCAACCGGTCCACGCCGAGCACCGCTATTTCGGCGAGCAGATCCTGTGGGGCCGCCGGCACGCGGACATTCTCTCGGAGACTTCCGACGGCGACCTGATCTTGAACCTGCGGCCGTTCCACGACACGGAGCTGACGCGACCCACGCCCGACTTTCCTTATCCGCGGCCCTGAAACGCGGCCCGCGAAGTCGGCCGGCGCGCTGGGCAGTGCTTTTTTCTGATATGCATGACCGTTCTGGCATCTTCCGAACGACTTCCAACAAGCCGGTCCAAGCGATGGCGCGCATTCTTTTGACCAACCCGCCCGAGATGCTGAAGAACTTCTACGGCGATCGCGCTCTCGCGGCGCTACAAGGCCTCGGCGAGGTGCGCCTCAATCCGCTGGATCGCGAGCTCGGCGCCGAGGAGCTGGTCGACGCCGCCCAGGGGTGCGCCGTGATCGTCTCGCACCGCGGGGTGCCGGCCGGGCCGGCGCTGTTTGATAATCTGCCAGAGCTGATCGCCTTCTGCCGCTGCGCCGTCGACATCCGCACCGTGGACGTGGCCGCCGCCAGCGCGCGCGGCGTGCTGGTCACCCGGGCCAGCGCCGGCTTCATCCCCGCCGTCGCCGAGTGGATCATCGGCGCAATGATCGATCTCGGGCGCCACATCAGCGCCGCCACCGCCGCCTATCACGCGGGCCAGCCGCCGGCCGGGCGGACCGGCAAACAACTGCGCGGCGCCACTGTCGGCGTGATCGGCTACGGACAGATCAGCCGTTACCTCTGCGACCTGCTGAAGCCGTTCGGCGTCCGCCTGCTGATCGGCGATCCCTACGCGACCGTCGCCGACCCGGGGCTGACCGCCTGTTCGTTGCCGCGGCTGCTGGAAGAATCGGACTTTGTCGTTTGCCTGGCCCTGGCCACCGACGAGACAGAAAATCTGATCAACGCCGCGGCGCTGTCACGCCTGAAGGCGACGGCGTATTTCATCAATGCCTCGCGCGGCAACCTGGTCGACGAGGCGGCGCTGGAAGCGGCGCTTTCTTCCGGGACCATCGCCGGCTGCGCGCTGGACGTGGGACGGGCCGCCGATCAAAAGCCGACGCCAGCGCTGGCCCGCCACCCAAACGTCATCGCCACGCCCCACACCGCTGGCCAGACCCCCGAGGCCATCGAGCACCAGTCGATGGAAACCGTGGCCCAGGTGGCGGAGATCTTGCGCGGACGAATTCCGAGCGGCGCTGTCAACGCCCAGCAGGCCACCCGCCTCGGCAGCCTGCGCCGAGACTGATCGGCGTCTTTGCCATCCAATCGCCAGAAGGATCACCGGTGGTTCACCCTCAATTGAAAGTGCCCGCGAACGCCTGCGACTGTCACATGCACGCGTTCGAGGATCGTTACCCGCTGGCGCCGACGGCGTCGTTCAAGCCGCCGCAGGCGCCTGCCTCGGAATATCGAGAGGTTCAGCAGGCGCTGGGCCTGTCGCGCGTGGTGGTCGTGCAGCCCAGCGGCTATGCGTTCGACAACACAGCCACCCTGGAAGCGATGGCCACGCTGGGCCCGAGCGTGCGTGGCGTCGCCGTGGTCGGCCCCACCGTGGCCGAGAGGGAGCTTGTCCGTCTGACCGAGGCGGGGATTCGCGGCATCCGCTATCACATGTTTCGCGGCGGCGTGCTGACCTGGGACACGTTGCCCACCATGGCAGATCGCGTGCATCACCACGGCTGGCACGTGCAGCTGCAATTGAACGGACGCGATCTTCCGGCGCACGTCGACGGGTTGCAAAGATTGCCCGGCGATCTGGTGATCGACCACAACGGCAAGTTCATCGACCCGGTTGGCGTCGACGATCCGGCCTTTCAAACCTTGCTGCGCTTGCTGGACGGCGGCCGCTGCTGGGTGAAGCTGTCGGCGCCCTACGAAACGTCGAAAGACGGACCGCCTCGTTATGACGACGTCTCGCGCCTGGCGCGGGCCCTGGTGCGCGCGAACCCCGAGCGCTGTCTGTGGGCCAGCAACTGGCCTCACCCCAACACCAATCCACAGCCGTCCAACGCGGCCATGCTGGACACGCTGCTTGATTGGGCCGACGACGACGCCACCCGAAAGCGTATCCTGGTCGACAATCCGGCGCGTCTCTATGGCTTCTAGCCCGTCTTGATCCGAAGCCGCGGCCGGCGATCTGGATTCGAGAACTGGACGGTGGCGGACGGGCGCTTTACACGATTCGCGGCCACGACATCACCGCCGATGTCGAGCCGGCGTTCTGCAGGCTGATGCGCCAAGGAAACTTTTGGGCAGTGCGCCGGCTAAAATAGCCGACGCCGGCGCACCGCCTGCGGTCACTTGGTCAAGGTCAGCGTGTACGACTGGCTTTGGCCGGTGGAAGAAAATACCGCCACCACATACGAGCCGGCACCGGACGCGGTGTTGGCGATCAAGGTGTTCGACGTCCCGGCGACCTGCCGGAAGGTGCCGCCGACGTTCTTCCACATGGCGATGGCAGCATCACCGCTGGCCGTCAACTGCACGCGGTACGGCGTGGCGCCGGCGATCGACCACGAATACCAATCCTGCGCGTCACCCGCGCCGATGGTTCCACAAACCGACGCGCCCAGCGCGTTCGGGTGCTGGAAGTCGTTGTTCGGCTCTACCTCCGTCGGACCCTTGCACGTCGCCGGTGGCGGCGGCGGCGGCGGCGGCGGTGGCGTCGTCGGCGGTGGCGTCGTCGTGTTACCGCCGCCGCCGTGAGCGGCGATCTTCCCCGCGATCCAGCTGGCCAGCAGATCCACGCGCGCCAGCACCTGCGTGCCGCTGCCGGCGCCCGAGTTGACGGCGACGATCTTGTGCGGGCTGGGCAGGCCAGGAACTTCGACCGGGCCGCCTGAATCCCCGCTTTCGATCACGTCGGTCGAGACGTAGTCAAACGGGAAACCTTGGTTGGCAGCGCCCCGCACGGTGATCGCGCTGGAGACAAACAGCGCGGTGCTGGACAGCGTGCCGTTGTTGATGCGGCCGAGATCGACGACTTGCGATCCGTCGGCCAGCGCGCTGCCGGCCAGCGCGGGAAACGTCGCCAGGTTGATGGGGCTGGCCAGATAGACCAGGCCGATGTCGTGCGCGTTGGGATTGACGTTCTCCGACCCGGTGTCTTTCCAGTCGAAGGTCTCGCCGGAGGTGGAGGTGGAGGTTTGGTTCTGGGCGAACGGCGCCCGCACCGACCATCCGGTGAAGCCGGCCACGCAGTGACCGGCGGTCAGCACCACGCTGGGCGCGATCACCGAACCGGAACAGGCGGCCACCACCTGGCCGTTCTTGGACATGTTGACCAGCGCGCTTTCGGGATAGGCGCTGGCGGTCGAGCCGTTGATGATCGGAGACGCCTGTCCGCCTTCGGACAGTGATTCCTGATCAGGGCCGTAGAGATCCGAGCACCCGGCCGCCAGCGCCAGCAGCGCAGCGCCGGCCATGCTCGCGCGAAGAATGAATTTCATGAACTCGCTCCTCTCGTTGTTGTCCGATTCCGCTCGATTGAACGTTGTTCAATAGCGACGGTCAAGCAACAAAGTGGTGCGATCAGATCGATCGCCCCGTGTTTCTTCTGATCACGCGCGGCCGCGCCACTTCAGAGACCGTTGAGCGTGCGTACGACAGAGAACAGATCACCGACAGAGTAATGATTGACGGCCACGAAGTTGATCCGCTTGCCGCTTTCCTGCTGGCACTGCTGAGCGCGGCCCAGCAGGACGGCGCTCGTGTTGGCGGTGGCGCTCAGGGTCGCATCGGGCAGCGGGTTTTCCAGCCAGTGGTTCAGCAAGAAAAGATCGTTCTGGATCATTCCGCGATTGAGAGCGCAGGAAAAGTCGGCGGTCGTCTTGAATGAATACGGCGTGTCCCAGGCCAGGTCGTAAAAATGGTGGTACCAGGCGGGCGGCGGGCCCGCCGTCTGCGCACCGACGAACACCCGATGTCCGTCGGCGATCATCGTCCGCAGCGTCGGCCATTCGCTGCCGGGCGCGTGGGTGTAGACGAACTGATCCAGGCCGCTCTCCATGAAGACCGTGTTGGTGTCGGCGGCCGAGATGTAGTCCTCGAAGATCAGCGTCAGCACTTCGTTGGGATTCTGGCGCAGGAACGCCGCCATCTCGCCCAGGCTGTCCGCCAGGCGCTTGCTGCCCAGCAAGCAGGAGGTGTGGCAAAGATAGAAATCGCCCAACCAGGGGTAGCTGTCGATGAGCATGGCGCGAATTCCATCGGCCAGCTGTTGCGGGATGCCGTGCACCTGGTCGGGGGCGATCCAGCCGTCGTCGGCGTTTGACATGGCGTTGTGGGCGGCCGGGAAGGCCACCTCGTTGAAACGACGGTCGCACAGCTCGGGATAGCCGTTGCAACGCAGCGGCGTATCGGCGGCGCCGCTGTCGAGGGCGCCGTTGTCGAGCGCGCCGTGGTCGGCGGCACCGCTGTCGACCGCGCCGACGAGGCGTTCGTTGCTGGCATCGTCGACGTCGACGGCGAGGTCTTTGGCGGCCGCGCTGTCAAAAGACGGGGGTGGACCGGCGCTGTCGGCGACCGGCGCTTCAGGCTGGGTACCCGCATCGGACGTCGCGCCGCCGCCGCAAGCGACGGCGCCGCCGGTGAACGCCAGCAAGACCGTCGCCCGGACCAATCGGCGCAGCATGGTCTGGCATACTATCGAATTAGATTCAATAGATGAACAGCGAAATAGTCGCCGCGCTATAGTCGTCCGGTGACCCGTTCGATCGCCGCCACCTCCTCCGTCGAGACGCGCCGCGCGCCCGGTCCGCGCGGTCACTTTCTGGTCGGCGTCCTGCCGGAGCTGCGCCGCGACCCGCTCACCCTGATGGTCCGTCTGGCGCGCCAGTACGGGGACGTGGTGCGCTTCCGGGTGGGGCCGGTGCAGGTGCACCTGGTGACGGATCCGGCCGGCGTGCAGCACGTCTTGCAGGACAACAACCGCAACTATGGCAAGCAGACCCGCGGATTTCAAAAGCTGCGCCTGGTGCTGGGGCAAGGCTTGCTGACCAGTGAAGGCGATTTCTGGCGGCGGCAGCGGCGCATCGCCCAGCCGGGGTTTCACAAGGACAAGGTTCGTCGCTTCGCCGAGCAGATGACCCGCGCCACTGCGCGAATGCTGGAACGCTGGACCAACCGCGAGCGCGCGTCGGCCGGCGCACCGCTGGACATCGCCCACGAGATGATGCGCCTGACCCTGGAGATCGTCGGCGAGACCCTCCTCAACCTGGACACCAGCGAGGACTCCGAACGGGTGGGCGCCGCGGTGACGCTGACGCTGGGTCACATCCAGCGGCGCATGTTCGCCATGTTCCCTGTCCTCGACGCCTTGCCGCTGCCCAGCAACCGCCGGTTTCGCCGGGCCGTTCGATACATGGATCAACTGGTCTTGAAGGTGATCACCGACCGGGGCGCCAGCGGCGCCGACCCCGGCGATCTGTTGTCGATGTTGATGCAGGCGCGCGACGATGACGGCGAAGGCATGTCCGTGCAGCAACTGCGTGACGAGGTGATGACCATCTTCGCCGCCGGCCACGAGACCACCGCCAACGCGCTGGCCTGGACGTTCTATCTGCTGTCGCTGAACCCGGCAGTGGGACGTCGACTGCGCGGCGAGCTGCGCGAGGTCCTGGGCGGGCGCCCGCCCCGCTATGACGATCTGGCGCGGCTGCCCTATACCGCCGCTGTCATTCAAGAGTCGCTGCGACTTTACCCGCCGGCCTGGGTCATCTCACGCAGCGCGATCGGCCCTGACGTGGTGTGCGGCTGTGACGTTCCGGCCGGTTCGATTGTGGTGGTCAGCCCTTACATCACGCATCGGCGGCCGACGAGCTGGCCCAATCCCGAGGGGTTCGATCCCGAACGATTCCTGGGCGAACGATCGCCGGCGCAGCACCGGTTCGACTATTTTCCCTTCGGCGGCGGGCCCCGCCAGTGTATCGGCAACGGCTTTGCGTTGATGGAAGCGCAGCTGGTGCTGGCCACCGTCGCCCAGCAATTCGAGATTCACCTGATGGCCGGAAGCCCCGTCGTCGCCGAGCCGCTGGTCACCTTGCGGCCGAAGGGCGGAATGCCGATGCAGCTTTCGCCAGTGGCCTAGCGCCGCGCTCGCCGCCTCGAGGTTACTTGGGCGCCGCGACTTTGCCCGCTTCGCCGTCGACGTCGGTGTCTTCGCTGGGTTCGCGGGCCGACGCGGCGGCCTCGGTGCTGGTGATCTCTTCTTCCCAGGTGCTGGGGTTGCTCTGTTCCAGACCTTCGTTCCAGCTTTGCGCGAACTCGCGCTCCACGCGGCGCAGATGGCGGTGCATCGACCGCCGCGCCGCCGCCGGCGAGTGTTCTTTCAACGCCGAATAGATGGCCCGGTGATCGGCCACCACCGCCGACAGCAGCGCCGGCGTGTGAAAATGCTCGACGATCTTCGACCACATCGAACCGCGCCGCATGTCCCAGTAAAGACGCACCGTCTGAATGAGGGCGCTGTTGCGGGTGGCCTCGGCGATGCTGACGTGGAACTGGCGATCGTTGGTCTCGCGCTCGGGCAACGACGGGCCGCTGCGCTCGAGCAGGCGAATGGTCTCGTCCAGGTGGGCCAGGCCGCTCTCGTCGATCGACTCGGCGGCCAGGGCGGCGATCTCGCCTTCCAGAAGGCGGCGCGCTTGCAACAGCTCGAACGGGCCGGGGCCGCTGTCGGTGGACTCGATCACCAGTTGATTCGATCGCGGCAAGGCCAGGACATACACCCCGGAGCCGCCTCGCACCTCGACCAGCCCTTCCAGCTCAAGCGCGATCAGCGCCTCCCGCACCGTGGTACGCGACACCTTCAGCTGGACCGCGATGTCCCGCTCGGGTGGCAACCGCGAACCCGCGGAATAGTTTCCATCCACCAGAAGATTGCGCAGCTGGTCCGCGACTTGCCGATAAACCCGTCGAACGCCAGGTGGTTGAAGTGCCATGGAAATGAGGGGAACGAAGCAGTTGTCGCGGTCAAACCGGGGGGAGCGGCGGTGCAAAGAGCAGTTTACACTGACCACGGGTAATACGTTCATCCGGATTCGACAACGACCCGAAAGGGCCATTCCCTGTAATGTTCTATTAAAGCACCGGGAGGGTCAGTCGGGTCCCCTCGGAAGGTCGCGGCTGCACCGGCGACACCTCTTCGGTGCGCCGGCGCCAAGCCCCGCGAATCAGAACCGAACGAGGCTGACGTGAACAGGGCTGGCCTCAAACAGCCCGAAGCTGCACGCACCCGATGACGAGTCGGAAAAGGGGCGGACGAACACTGGCGACGCGGTTCCGTCGCTCTCGACGTAGGTGGTATCGTAGTCTCCCCAATAGCCGCGGTTATCGGGACACGGAAACTGCGGTGGGGTCACGATTGTCGTCGAGAACCCGTCATCCATCATCGATCGAGCCAGGTGCACGCTGCCGTCGGCTAGACCTTGGTCCGTCCAATAACTGACCACCCAGCGCCCATCGGGAACCCCGACCGGGCCCTGCGGGGGGAGCTTGGCGAACTTGACGGACGGCAGGAGGGCGTGGTCCGTCGGCGATGTGATCCAAGCTGGAATCGGGGCACACGTCATGAGATCGATGCGGCAATCGACGCCGCGCAATTGCACGCCGCCCACGAAGGTCGGCATACTGAAAATGACGCGAATTTCTGGCGTTATGAGCCCTATCATCCCCATGTCGGCCGACATGCTGACCTGGCGAAACGTCCGGCTCCCCCGCGGCTGAACGGGCAGTTCGGGATTGACGGCGGCGGAGACCAAAGTGGGAGTCGTCCAGGTGGACGGCCCCTCATCGAACCGCGTCAGCCACAAATTGCTGGAGGTGTCGGCTGCCAGCAGATACGCGCCTCCGTACGTGAGCAAGATCGGGTGACCGTCCATGATCTTCCCCGGAAACGGGTTCGGCAGCTGACTGAACGGGCCCGTGGGTGTGGCGCGGTGAACGACGATGGTGCTGGTGTCGGCGCCCAGGTATGCGGCGTACACGAAATTACTGTTCGTGGCCAGAGTTCCACCGTCGTAAAACTCGCTGCCGAAGCAGTCGCGCGCCGGATCGGCCGTCATGGCCAGCGACTTGAACTGAGTTCCGAAGACTCTCCGGGTGGTGACGGTGCCGCGCGCGACACAGGCCCCGGTGAGAGCCATTTCCATGTCGCCGTGGACGCAGCCGTCGGCCGATTTGGCTTGGTTGAAGGTCGCCATTGGCGAAGCCACCGACGAAAGGAACAGCGTCCCCGTGGACTGGTGCACCGCCAGGGCCGGATCGCCCCAGAGAGTCGCGAATCCTGAGGGAACGGGCAACGGCACCTTCTCCCAGCTGTTGCCATAGAACGGAAAGGCATAGCCCACACCGCGAGCCCCGGGACATACCTTCCGATCCGTGACGCTCGGAAAGGTGACGTTGGCTGTGTCGGTCATGTTGTATGCCACCACTGGCGTTGCAAAACCGCCGACCACGGATGTCGTTTCGCTCTCCGCTTCGCCGGCGGCGTGCGGGCCGGTGATGTCGATGGCGCCTGCCAACACCGCGGCCTGCACAGAGGCAAACGAATCCTCCGGGGGCTCCCCTGGGGGCGCAGCGGCCTCACCACAGCCGGCCAGCGCCACCGTCGCCCATAGTCCAAACGCTATTCCCTTGCGTCGCATGGAAGCTCCTTGTTAGGGCATTGATTTCACGGCCACGCCAGGCACAGCGCGGCGATCCACGGAGCCACTATAGGAATCGGCGGCGCGGCGAACAACAAAAATGGGATTTACATTTGTAAACCCCGGAGCGAGCCAGAACTGTCGGAGGGGGGCCCTAGGCAACGCGAGCGCTGGCGATTGACCTCGAGCCGTTTTGAGCGCAGTAATCGTCGAATGGCCTCGCACGACGTTCCCAGCGTCACGGGCAAGCGGTGGCTTCATACCCTGGTTGTCGTCGGCGCAGCTATGACGAGCGGTAGCGGATGTCGAAGGCTCAAGGCAAGCGCGGATGCCGCGCAGTTTTCTGACACCAGTGTCCCAACTGACGCCGACGCGCTAGCGGATTCCAGCGCAAATAGCCCGGCGTCAACCGAAACCGGTGGCTCGCAGCCCGCGTTCGACGGCGGCGTCGAAGCCGGGTCGGACGCGCTGGCGGATGCGCGCGTCGAGTTCCCTCTGGTTCTGATCCCATAGGTCATCGTGCGTCGCTCGAGCGAACGCGATGAAGTGGCCCTCCCTTGGGAGGACGAGAGCGTCGAACGGTTGGGCGACTTGCTCCGGGCACAAGTCGGACACTACTGGCAGGGGAGAGCCACCGCCGAACTGCACGTGGCCAGCGCATTCTCACAGCTGGCCGTGACGTTGGCCGAGACGGGCGCGGACGCGAGCGTCCTGCAGCTGTTGGATCGTTCGATAAAGAACGAGCACCATCATTCGAGCCTCTGCCACCAGCTGGCCGTCCGATATCTGGGGCACGAGGTCGACGAGCCGCGCGGCCCTATCGCCGAGCTGCCGCTTTTCGAGCAGGCACCGCCAGAGGCGCGACCAGCCCTCCAGGTCGTCGGGCTCTGCTGCATCAACGAAAGCGTCGCTACGGTCTGGCTCGAACGCTGCGCCGCAATCGCGGTGGCTCCTCTGCCTCGGGCCGTCAACCACCTTCACCTCGCCGACGAGCTTTTCCACGCTCGACTCGGCTGGGCACATCTCGCTTCGCGAGCCGTCACAGCCTCGACGAGGTCCGAGGTCGGTCGATGGCTCGTCCCGCTACTGAAATCAAACGTGGGTCAGTGGCTGAGTCCCGACCTCACCCGCCAAACCGGTGGCGTCCCTGACCACGGACTGCCGTCCGGGGACGGCCACCGGGACGCCGTCCTTGGCGCGGTTGGAAACGTCATCATCCCCGGCTTTGAGCGTTGCGGCGTCGACGTACGGGGCGCGTGGCGTTGGTTTGAGGGTCAGATCCGCGGACCGGACGCGGGGTCGTGATTCCCCGTGCCGGGCCGGTTCACGGAGTTGGACGACCACGGGCACCTTCGACGCAACGCAGTTCCTGACGTCCGCAGTGCAGCTCGCCCAGGTCACCGTCGATACTGTCGCCTCAGCACAGGACGCTCGTGTCGGCCAGGGCGACGCACGCGTGAGACACGCCCGTCGAGATCGCGGTGACGCCGCCGGCGAGGCCCGAGACCTGCACGGGCACGTTGGAGTCCGTTGTCGTGTTGTTGCCGAGTTCCCCGGACCCATTGCTGCCCTGACAAAAGACGCCGGGCGACTCCCATTGCTTCCCTGACAAAAAACGCCCCTCCCGCCGCCACCATCACGCACCCGTGAAAGAGGTCACGGGCGTGAGCGCACAGGGAGCGAAAAGGCAGGTGTCGGTGTCGCCGGGGAAATTGCCGACCTCTCCGAACTTGTTGCTGCCCAAGCACGTGACGTCGCCGCCTGAAATGAGCGCGCAGGTGTGGCTGCTGATACCTGCCAGGATCGCCATGGCGTTGGCGATCCCGGCGACAGCCACCGGGGTCGACGTTGTCCCCTCGGATTACCGAACGAACCCATGGCCCATCGAGGCCCTGATAGAAGGATGGTTCCCGCTTTCATCGCAAGGACAACGAGGCTTCCAGATTCAACCGCACGTCGATCTTCCAAGGTGTGATCTCTCCACATCGCGAGAGCCGGGCGCTTGTTGCTGTAGCCACCCCGCAGCCGGACGCCGTCGAAGAAATTCTTTCCCACGATCGGGAGTGGACGCCGGATACCAGAACATGCGCGTCGTCGGGCGAGCGGGGGATGGTGTTTCTTGACCTCCCCTTCCATGAAGGGAGAACAAGCGCGGGTTCGGTGGCAGCCTCGTCGCAATCAAGAAAAGTGGGCGGTGCGGCTCGCGCCGAACGCGGGCTAATTTTCACTACCCACCAGCAGGGCCGACGACGATCACGTATGACGCCGAAGCCTTAAATAGGTAGTGCAGAAACAATGGCACTCACAGGAAGTCATTGCAGTCGTCAATGACGTCTGGCCACTGCGTCCGACTATGACACCGATAGCGACAAACAGCATGAACAGGTCGGTTTGCGCTCATGCGTGTGCCCCTGTTCACGGCAAAATGATTGCCCCGTACTGGGCGTGCAGCCCTCTAGGAAGAAATCGCCGACCACTCACGCTGCGGGTCTGAGGTCGACCTTGTAGCCGAGTTACTCGATTCGGCGTGCAACTCGGTGGACGGTTCACTTTTTGTCATGGGGGTCAAAATGGCCGGCGCCGAGGTCCCGATGCTCTACGCCGTCGCGTAGGATGTAATAAGCATCGGTCAGCATCGAGGCGGCGACGGCAAGGATGGACTTCTTCGCGCCGCGGCGGGCCTTGATGCGCACGAACTGGGCGCGCGAGTAGCTGTCCTTCTTGCTGACGGCAGCCCAGGCCGCCTGCACGAGTGCCGTCTTGAGCCAGGGAGCGCCAGGTGCATACGCGCGTGTTGCGGCGTTTGCCCGCGCTCGCGTCCATGCGCGGGAAGAGACTCGCACCATTGCGTGGCCGACCTCGCGGCCGACGGCGTAGGATGAAGATTGGCCCGATTTCATCCGACGGGATCCTGCACCCAGAGGGTGCCGACTAATACGCTTCGCAGATATACGCGTTGGCGTCGGTGCAGGTCAGGTCGGCCCAGGTCGGGACCGCGTACCAGTAACCGCCGCAGTCCTCGTCGCCGGTCTGGTTCGGCTCGTCGGCGCCGGTGTCCCAATCGTTGTAAAGACCGCCCGCCGGCTTGCCACCCGCGTTGGCGCCCAGCCCCGACCAGAACGGCGTGTTGTCGATCCAGCGCCAGTCGCCCTCGGTGACGGCGTCGGTGGCGCCGATCCACGTCGTCGGCATGATCTCGGCCTGCTTGGTCGCGTAGGCCCAGGCGTTCTCGGCGTCGTTGTCGATCCGGATTAGCCGCATGCCTTGCGCCACGCAGCTTGCCTCTGCGTCGGTGAACGCGCGCCCGGTCTTGCAGAAGCGATAGGTGTGTCCGCCATAGAACTGGCAGTCACAGTCAGGCGACGAGACACAGCCGAGCGGGCGCACCATCGCCTGCGTCAAGGGCGCCGTCGGCGTGCAGCTATTGGCGCCGCCCGCGCAATAAAGCACCGACAGCTTGTGGTGATCGGTGGCGCTGCCGTACTGAAAGACAATGTCCAGCGGGTACTGTCCGGCCGGCAGGTTCACGCAGGCCTGGCCGGCGCCGGCCGTCGCTTGCACGCCGTTTTCCACCACCCAGGTTCGCCCCGGGCTGGCGTTCAGGTAGACCTGCCCGCACGAATCAGGCGTCGCGGCGCCGGTGCTGCCGACATCGACCTTGAAGCAGTGCTGACCCGCCACCTTCAGATCGATCACGCCGCGATAGCGCACGCGGAACGATCCGCCCACGGTCGTTGACCAGTTCGGTTTGAATCCATATGACGGGTCGTAATAGCGATCCTGATCGGTGTCGAAAGACCAACCGGCATACATCGACTTGGTCTCGGTGGGGGTAACAAATTGCCCCGCCATCGTGTTGTAGTCGGCGATGTCCGCGCAGGTGCCGGTGCTGCCGTTGGCCTTCACGGTGACACTGAGGCCGTTGAACACGGTGCGATCGGTCCACGGATCGCCGTCGCCGTCCTCGGCACAGTCGGGCAGGCCGTCACCGTCGGAGTCCAGCGTCGGGTTGGCCGCCGTGGCGCAGGGATCGCCGGCGTCCACGGCGGCGTCGCGGCCCCCACCGCTGGTATCAACGGGCGCGCCGCCCGAGCCACCGGTGCCGGCCGTCAGATCAGGCGCCACGTCATAAGCACCGCCGCCGTCAGGCGGCGCGATGTCGCCGCCCGAACCGCCCGTGCCGCTGCCGCCGTCGCCACCAGTCGCGAGATCAATCGTCATGCCGCTGTCGATCGCGCCGCCGCTGGTTCCACCGGTGCCCAAGTTGGACGGCTGAAACCGTTCCGCGCCACAGCCACCCAGCAGTGACAGTCCACTCAAAATGACTGTCAGCCAAGCACTGTTCATAGCGCGGCCAGAGTATAGGTGTCAGTGCAGGCGCCAGCAATGGGCGCGCCGACTCACCTTGACGCGGCCCGAAACGGCGCGCTTCGCAACAGCTCGACGTTGGAGCAGCGACTGAGCGTGGCCATCGACTCCACGATCCGAGGGGCATTTTCGATCATATGTAGAGTCGGCATCGACAAACTGTCCGACAGGGCGCGCAGCTCGTTGAACCGGTCGTTGAGACACGACATGCGAAGGTCCAGGACCTGCGGCGATTGATCGCCGCGATAGTTAGTCGCCTCGCACGCATCTTTATAGGTGGTCAACCAGTCCGCGACATATTTATCAAGCATCTGAGACACCCTCGCAAAGCTGCGGCGGCTGGTGGCGTTGGTCCACGCCCATGACGTCGAGCGGCCGGTGCTGGTGGTCGTCGCGGCGTTCTGGCCGGCGGTGCGAAACCCGAACTCGATCGCCGCCCGGCGGGATCCGCTGCGCGTCGACGATTCCCACACGCCATCGAAGCGATCGGTCGGCGCTGCACACAAAAGCTGCTGTTGAGATTGGCGAAAGGTGAGGCCGCCAATGGCAGCCAAGGCCAGCGCGGCCGCCACCGCCATCGCCATGACCACACTGCGACGGCGCGGGTGGGAAAACTGGCCCAGCTCGGCCAGCAGTTCGACCATCGACGGATAACGTTCCGCGGGCGATACCGACAAACCCCGGCGCAAAACCCGCCAGAACGCCAGCGGGATCCGGCTGCGCTGGGGCATCGGCTTGACCTGGCCGTCCAGAACATTCCCCGTCAGCTCGGCCATCGTCGACCCTTCGAACGGCCGCTCGCCGAAGATCGCTTCATAAAGCGCGACACAGAAACTGAACTGATCGGTGCGCGCATCCGCCGCCTGGCCGACGAACTGCTCGGGCGCCATGTACGCCGGCGTTCCCAGCACCGCACCGGTCTGGGTCAGCTTGTCCAGCGACGCCCCGGACGCAGCGCCCGACGAATCAGGGCGCGGCTGCCGACCAAGCTCGACAGTCGCGTCGAACGCGACGGCTTCGTCCACCCGTTGCGATTCGGTGAGCCCGATCTCTTGCCGCGGCTCAAGCTCGTTTCCAAGCACGTCAATGTGACGAACCAGACCGAAGTCCATGACGCGCACTTCCCCGTCCACGCGAACCATCACGTTGTCCGGTTTGAAATCGCGGTGGACCAACTTCGCTTCGTGCGCGTGCTGCAAACCGCGGCCCGCCGAAATGAACGCCTGCAAGATCTCTCGCCAGTCTCTTTTCTGCGCGTGCAGCCAGAAGTTGAGAGTCCCGCCTTCGATGAACTCCATGGCGATGAAAACGCTGTCCTCGAAAGTGCCGACGTCGTAGACAACGATCACGTTCGGATGTGACAGCTTGGCGATCGCCTGCGCTTCTCGCAGCAAGCGCGTCTTGCCGTCCAGGCCGCCTTGGCTGCCGCCGCGCTTTACCCGCAGGAGTTTGATCGCCACCTTGCGATCAAGGTCAGGATCGTAGGCGCTGTAGACATCCCCCATCGCGCCACGCCCGACCAGGCCCAGGACCACATAGCGCCCGATGGTGATACCGCGACGAATCTGCGTGCCGGTGTCTATCCCGGGTTGTCTCACCGAACCCTCGTTCATTGCCCGGGATCCATCGGCTGATTGCCGGAGCGATTGAAGGATCGGTGGCGGCCGGGAACGCAGCTACGTGGCGATGAGGCGCAGCGCCGCGTTGCCATTCTGGTTGGCCTGCGCCAGCACCGCGACATTGGCCTGACCAAGGATCAGGTTCTTGGTCAGATCGGACTCGGTCTGCGCGATGTCGGCGTCGGAGATGCGGCTGTTGGCCGCCGCCAGGCTGATCGAGCGCTGCGAGGCGCTGGCGATGGCCGACGACGCTTGATCAGCCTGCGCCCCCAGCGTCGAACGCGTCGAGGAGATCACGCTCAATGCGCCGTCGATCCCGCTCAACGCGCTCTGGGCGCCATTCTGGGTCGAGATGTCCAGGCTGCTCAAGCCGAGGGCGTTGACCGTGACGTCGCTCTGCGAAATGTTGATCTGGCTCTTCGACGGATCCCCGTCGGTGCCGACCTGAAAGCCCAGGCTGCCGCTGCCGTTCAGCAGCGCGGTGCCGTTGTACTCGGTCGAGTTGGCGATGCGATCCAGCTCGGACCTCAAGCTGTCGGCCTGCTGCTGCAGATCATTTCGATCGGCGTCGTTCAAGGCGCCGTTGCCCGACTCGACCGCCAGCTGGCGCAGCTGCCCGAGAACGTGACCCGCCTGGCCCAGCGCTGAATCGGCGGTGTCGGCCACGCTCAATGCGTCGCCACCATTGCTGACCGCCTGGGTGTTGCTGGTCAGCTGCGAAACCAGATTGACACCGATGGCCAGCGCCGCCGCATCGTCTTGCGCGCTGTTCACCCGCTTGCCAGAGGACAGTTGCCCGAAAAGCTTCTGGGTCTGGTTGCCGTTGGCGTTCAACGACTGCTGGGCCCACAGGGAGCTGACGTTGGTCTTGATGGAGAATGACATCGAGACGGTCCTTCCTCGGGGCATAGTGGCCCGTCTCAGCTGGCCTTCGTCACTTGCGCAGGGAATCTTAAGGGCCATGGCGATTATTTTTTCCACCATGCGGGAACCGGGAAGGCAAAAGCCGCAGGAATCGTTTCAGCGCCGTGTAGGATGGCGGCGCCAAGCGCGGGCCCTCCCCTGATCGAAAGGGGTTGGCCGATCCCACAAAAACTTCGAGAGGTTCTCCTATGAACAGCCTGGCTCCAATGTCGCTCCGATCAGTGTGGTTCGCCGCATTCAGTCTATTGTGCGTGGCTTGTTCATCTTCCAGCCCGGGCGGGGGCGCGGGCAGCGGCGGCGCCAGCGGCAGCGGTTCCGGCGGCGCGACCGGGGGAGGCAGCGGCGGCGCCTCTGCCTCGGGCGGAGCTACCGGCAATGACGACGCGGGCAGCGGCAGCGGCGGCACGGTCGCCGGCACGGGGGGAACCGGCGCGGGCAGTGGCGGCGCCGGCGCTGGCACGGGAGGCATGACGGCCACCGACGGCGGCGGCTCCGATGCGCCGACCGGCGCCGACCTGGCTCCTCCCGGCTTGACCGGCACGCAGATGGATCCCGGCACCACCGGCGACGGCACCATCTCCCAGCCCGGCCCGTACACAAACGCGCCCGAGACCAAGATGCGCGTCGCCGGCGCGCCCACGGGCACGCAAACGGCGAACGCCTACTACGCCTCGAAGACCGTCTACCCCAATCGCAAGTTTCGCTATTCGATCTACGTGCCGGCGCAATACCAGAAGGGCAAACGCGCCGCCCTGATGGTCTTCCAGGACGCCCGCCACTATGACGGCACGCCCACCGATTACCTGTTCAACGTGGCCATCACGTTCGACAACCTGATCTACAAGGGCGACATGCCAGTCACCATCGCCGTGATGATCGATCCGGGAACGCCCAGCGGCGACTATCGACCGAACACCAATGACAACGCCGACTACCGCAGCCCCGAATACGATTCGTCCAAACCCGACTATGCCAAGTTCTTGATCGACGAATTCCTGGCCGACGTGGTGCTGCCCAATTACGACATCGTCCAAGATCCCGACGGGTGGGCGGTGGCCGGGCACAGTTCGGGCGGCAGCGCGGCCTTCGCGGTGGCCTGGAACCGCACCGAGAAGTTCCGCAAGGTGCTGACCGCCGACGCCAGCTTCAACCTGATCGCCGACGCCTTCCCCGGTCAGGTCACCATCACCACGCCG